>CAYFPW010000186.1:0-3218 GCA_964345055.1 uncultured Steroidobacteraceae bacterium
GCGCGTATGGCTGTGGCTGAGGCGATCACTAACATTGCTGCTGCGGACATTGCTGCTTTGGGCGATGTGAAGCTGTCGGCTAACTGGATGGCCGCCTGCGGTGAGCCGGGCGAGGATGCCGACCTGTATGCCGCCGTACATGCTGTGGGTGAGGAATTCTGTCCGGCGCTCGGCGTGTCCATTCCCGTGGGCAAGGATTCGTTGTCGATGCGCACCGCTTGGCGCGAAGCGGGTGCGGAACGCAAAGTCGTGGCGCCCGTGTCACTGATCGTCTCGGCCTTCGCGCCAGTGCGTGATGTGCGGCGCACGCTCACGCCGCAGCTGCTTCTGGGTGAGGAGCCCACGACGCTGTTGCTGATCGATCTCGGCGCGGGCCGCAATCCACTCGGTGGAAGTGCGCTGGCACAGGTCTACGGTGCCGGTGGCGGCAGTGCCGCCGACATGCGCGATCCGCAGCGCCTACGCCGCTTCTTCGCGCTCATCACCGAGCTGCGCAGCAAGGGTCTGGCGCTCGCGTATCACGATCGTTCTGACGGCGGTCTGGCCGTGACGCTGGTGGAGATGGCCTTTGCCGGTCGCGTCGGCCTGCAGATCGAGCTCGATCCCTCACGCGGTAGTGCGCTGGAACAGTTGTTCAGCGAAGAGTGTGGCGCGGTCCTGCAGGTGGAGACTCGTCATTTGCCCGCCGTGTCGGAGTTGCTCGAGCAGCATCAGCTGTCTGACTGCGCACGTGCCATCGGACATCCTCAGTCGGCACCGCGCGTGTCCATTCGTATCGGTGATGTCCAGCTGGATGAGTCGCTGCGCGACCTGCGCGCGGCGTGGTCTGCCACCTCGCACCAGATGCGTCGCCTGCGCGATGATCCGCAGTGTGCGGATGAGGAATACGCAGCGCAGCTGGCCGAGGAGGATCGCGGACTGTTCTGGCAGCTGTCTTTTGACCCGCAGCAGGATGTGGCTGCTCCCTACGTGGCACGTGGCGCCCGGCCGCGCGTGGCCGTGCTGCGCGAGCAGGGCGTCAACAGTCAGCTGGAAATGGCGGCGGTTCTCGAGCGCGCCGGATTCGAGGCGGTCGACATACACATGTCAGACCTGTTGGGCGGAGCGGGGCTTCAGGAGTTCCGCGGCCTGGTGGCCTGCGGCGGTTTTTCCTACGGCGACGTGCTCGGTGCCGGCGCCGGCTGGGCCAGTTCCATCCTCTTCCACGAACGCACCCGAAACGAATTTCAGAGTTTCTTCGAGCGCGGTGACACCTTTGCACTGGGCGTGTGTAACGGCTGCCAGATGATGGCCCGATTGAAGGATCTGATCCCGGGCGCCGGACACTGGCCGGTCTTCATGCGCAATCGTAGCGAACAGTTCGAGGCGCGGCTCGCGCAGGTGGAGATTCTGCGTTCGCCTTCAGTGTTGTTGCAGGGCATGGAAGGCTCGCGTCTGCCGATCGCCGTGTCGCACGGCGAAGGCCGGCCGCAGTTTGCCACCGATGCAGCGCTTCGCGCCTGTGCTGAGGGCGGCCTCATCGCCATCCGCTACATCGACAGTCATGGTGCGGTGGCGCAGACCTATCCGGCCAATCCGAACGGGGCGGCGCTGGGGATTGCGGCGCTGACCACGGTCGATGGCCGCGTCACCATCGCGATGCCGCACCCGGAGCGCGTCTATCGCAGCGTGCAGAACTCGTGGAGGCCGCGTGACGCGGGCGAGGACAGCGGCTGGATGCGCATGTTCCGTAACGCCCGCGTTTGGGTGGGCTGAACCGCTCTCGTCGCCTCATCCGGTGAGGCGACGGTATTTGAGCCGGTGCGGCTGGTCCGCATCCGGACCGCGGCGGCGCTTCAGATCCTCGATGTAGTCCTGATAGTTGCCTTCGAACCAGACCACCTGCGAGTCGCCCTCGAAGGCAAGGATGTGCGTCGCGATGCGATCGAGGAACCAGCGATCATGCGAGATGACGACCGCGCATCCCGGGAAGGTGAGTAGCGCTTCCTCGAGCGCGCGCAGTGTTTCCACATCCAGATCGTTGGTGGGCTCGTCCAGCAGCAGGACGTTGCCGCCGCTCTTGAGCATCTTGGCCAGATGCACGCGATTGCGTTCACCGCCTGAAAGCTCGCCCACCAGCTGTTGTTGCTGATTGCCCTTGAAGTTGAAGCGGCCCAGATAGGCACGCGAAGGCGTCTCGTAACCGTCGACCTTGATGATGTCCAGCCCGCCAGACACTTCCGCCCAGACGCTCTTCTTGTCATCCAGCGCCTGTCGGGACTGGTCGACATAGGCCAGTTTCACTGTCTCGCCGACGCGGATCTCGCCTGCGTCTGGCTTCTCGGCACCGGTGAGCATGCGGAACAGCGTGGTTTTACCTGCGCCGTTCGGGCCGATGATGCCCACGATGCCGCCGCGCGGCAGGTTAAAGCTCAGATTATCGAACAGCAGCTTGTCACCAAAGGCCTTGCGCAGTCCCTTGGCCTCGATGACCAGCTCACCCAGTCGCGGTCCTGGCGGGATGTAGATCTCGTTGGTCTCGTTGCGCTCCTGGAATTCCTTTGACTGTAGTTCCTCGAAGCGCGCGAGGCGGGCCTTGCTCTTGGCCTGTCGCGCCTTTGGGTTTTGCCGCACCCATTCCAGCTCCTTGGCCAGCGTCTTGCGCAGCGAATCCTGCTCGCGCTGCTCCAGCGCCAGGCGCTTCTCTTTCTGATCGAGCCAGGAGGAATAATTGCCTTCCCAAGGAATGCCGTGTCCGCGATCGAGTTCCAGAATCCAGCTGGCGACGTTGTCGAGGAAGTAGCGGTCATGGGTCACCGCGATGACCGTGCTCGGATACTCCTCGAGGTAACGCTCCAGCCACGCCACGGATTCCGCGTCCAGATGGTTGGTGGGCTCATCCAGCAGCAGCATGTCCGGTTGCGACAGCAGCAGTTTGCACAGCGCCACACGACGCTTCTCGCCGCCTGAGAGCTGATCGATCCGTGCATCCCACGGAGGCAGGCGCAGTGCGTCGGCAGCGATCTCCAGTTTGCGCTCCAGTTCCCAGCCGCCCTTGGCATCGATGGCATCCTGCAGCTTGGCCTGCTCCTCGAGCAGCTTGTTCATCTCATCGTCGCTCATCGGCTCGGCGAACTTGTCGCTGATCGCGTTGAAGCGCTGCAGCAGGCCAAAGGTGTCGCCAAGTCCTTCCATGACATTGCCGCGCACATCCTTGGACGCATCGAGCTCCGGCTCCT
>CAYFPW010000187.1:0-3209 GCA_964345055.1 uncultured Steroidobacteraceae bacterium
AGTCCTTCCATGACATTGCCGCGCACATCCTTGGACGCATCGAGCTCCGGCTCCTGAGTCAGGAAACCGATGCGAATGCCGGACTGGGGTCGGGCCTCGCCCTCGATGTTGGTGTCGAGCCCCGCCATGATTCGCAGCAGCGAGGACTTGCCCGCGCCGTTGAGGCCGAGCACGCCAATCTTTGCGCCGGGGAAGAAAGAAAGGCTGATGTCTTTGAGGATGGTGCGCTTCGGCGGCACTACCTTGGACACCCGGTTCATCGTGTAGATGTATTGCGCCATGCTGCTCCGGCCGCGGGCCGGCCTGTGTTGACGGGGAAGGGCGGCATTATCCATGGAATGGGTGGGGCTGGCGACGGCTGTGATAGTCTCGACGCGGGCGCTGCACCAGCGTCGCCAGCGGTACGCGGCTTGAACGAGGTCCAGGCAGAAGTCGCATTGGTGGCTGGGGAGCGTTTGGCGCGCTACGGCTTTCCGGACGGCCATCCGTTCGGGCCGGATCGTCATGCCGCCTTCATGCGTGAATTCGAGTCGCGCGGCCTCCGTCAGCGCGTGCGGATGCTCGATCCGGTCCAAGCCACGCGCGACGATCTCGAACTCTTCCATACTCCGGCACATGTGGATCTGGTGCGCGAGCGCTCGGTCACTGGCGGTGCGCCGCTCGACGGCGGCGATACGCCGTCCTACCGCGGCGTGTACGAGGCTGCAGCCTGTGTCGTCGGCGCCAGCCTCGCGGCGACGGAGTGGATCATGGCTGCCCCTGCGCGGCGGGGTTTTGTGCCGATTGCCGGACTCCACCATGCCGCGCGCGATCGTGCGGCGGGCTTCTGTGTCTTCAACGACTGCGGTGTCGTGATTGAGGCGCTGCGACGCCGCTTCGGCATTCAGCGCGTGGCCTACGTCGACATCGATGCGCATCATGGCGATGGCGTGTACTACGCCTTCGAGTCCGACCCGGACCTGATCGTGGCCGACATCCACGAGACTGGTCACAGCCTGTATCCCGGAACCGGTCACGCCGATGAAACCGGCCGCCATGAGGCGCAGGGCACCAAGCTCAATCTACCTCTGGATGCGGGCGCCGGCGACGCGGAGTTTGCCCAGGCCTGGGAGCAGGCTCTACATCATGTGGCGCGCTTTGAACCGGAATTCGTGCTGCTTCAATGTGGTGCCGACAGCATTGCCGGCGATCCGCTGACCCACCTGCAGCTGTCCACCGGGGCACATGCGCGTGCTGCTGCCGATCTGGTCAGGCTGGCGGACCGGCTCGGGCACGGTCGCGTGCTCGCCGTGGGCGGGGGCGGTTATGACCGGCGCAATCTCTCGCAGGCCTGGTGCGACGTGCTCTCGGCCCTGATCGAGCCGGATTCCGTGCCCCCGCTGTAGGCCGCGGCCCGCCGGGCAGAACTCTCCGGGCCGAAGCCCGGATGGCGTCGATGCGCTACAATGAAAGGCCCGTTTCCCCCTCAGGGTCGCCATGTACTCCAGCAAGCCCAGCATCGCGGAATTCGATCCGGAACTGTCACGTGCACTGGACGGAGAACGCCGCCGTCAGGAAGAGCACATCGAACTGATTGCTTCCGAGAACTATGCCAGCCCCAACGTTCTGGCGGCCCAGGGTTCGGTGCTGACCAACAAGTACGCTGAAGGCTATCCGGGCAAGCGCTACTACGGTGGCTGCGAATTTGTCGATGTCGCCGAGCAGTTGGCCATCGATCGCGCCAAGGAGCTCTTCGGCGCCGATTACGCCAATGTGCAGCCGCATTCAGGCTCACAGGCTAATGCCGCGGTATTTCTCGCGCTGTTGTCGCCCGGTGACACCATTCTGGGCATGAGCCTCGATCACGGTGGCCATCTCACGCACGGCGCCAAGGTCAATTTCTCCGGCAAGATCTTCAATGCCGTGCAGTACGGCGTGAAGCCGGACGGCCTGCTGGACTATGAGCAGATCGAGACGCTGGCCCGCACGCATCGGCCGAAAATGCTCATCGGCGGTTTTTCCGCCTATTCGCGCGTGGTCGATTGGCAGCGTCTGCGCCGCATCGCCGACGAGGTGGGCGCCTATCTGTTCGTCGACATGGCACATGTGGCGGGGCTGGTCGCGGCCGGCTTGTATCCGAATCCGGTGCCGGTGGCCGACGTCGTCACCACCACCACCCACAAGACACTGCGCGGTCCGCGTGGCGGACTGATTCTGGCCCGCGCCAATGACGCCATCACCAAGAAATTCAACTCGCTGGTTTTCCCGGGTACGCAGGGCGGGCCGCTGATGCATGTCATTGCTGCCAAGGCAGTGGCCTTCCGTGAGGCGCTGCAGCCGGGCTTCAAGGCCTACCAGCAGCAGGTGCTGAACAACTCGCGCGCGATGGCGACGCGACTCGTGGCCCGCGGCTTCGATATCGTCTCCGGCGGCACCGACAATCACTTGTTCCTGGTCAATCTTGGCGCTCGCACCATGACCGGTAAGGATGCCGATGCTGCGTTGGGTCGCGCGTATATCACGGTCAACAAGAACGCCGTACCGAATGATCCCCGGCCCCCGATGGTCACCAGTGGCTTGCGTATCGGTACGCCGGCGGCCACCACCCGCGGTTTCCGTGAGGCTGAAGTGGAGCAGATCGCCGACTGGATTGCCGACATCATCGACGCCAACGGCGATGAGTCAGTGGTGCAGCGTGTGAAAGCGCAAGTTCTGGCGCTGTGCGCACGCTTCCCGGTTTACGGAGCCTGAGTTCTGAGGCTTTGCGCCGGAGCGGCCGATGCACTGTCCGTTCTGTGGGCATGACGAAACCAAGGTGACAGACTCGCGTCTGGCGGCCGACGGTCGCCAGATCCGTCGTCGTCGCGAATGTCTGAAGTGCGCTGAGCGCTTCACGACCTTTGAAAGCGCCGAGCTGCTCATGCCGCGCGTGGTCAAATCCGATGGCAGTCGTGAGCCCTATGATGAAGCTAAGGTCGCAGCAGGCATGACGCGCGCGCTGGAAAAACGCCCGGTCAGCAGCGAGGCGATCGATCAGGCCGTGGCGCGTATTTCCCACCGCTTGCGCGTGGAGGGTGAGCGGGAGGTGCCCTCGCGTCAGATCGGCGAGAGCGTGATGGAGGAATTGCGGCATCTGGACGAAGTGGCTTACGTGCGCTTCGCATCTGTGTATCGGCACTTCCAGGATGTGGAGGCCTTTCAGGAGGCCGTGGAAGATCTGCGTGGTCAGC
>CAYFPW010000188.1:0-3190 GCA_964345055.1 uncultured Steroidobacteraceae bacterium
CGAGTTTTCTTGCGCTTGTCTGCCGCGAAGGTCGCAAGGAAGTCCTCAAAATTGGCGTAGCCGCGGTTGTGCCACTGGAAGTGGCAGTCACTGCGCAGCAGCCAGCCCGCGGTCTGGCACTCGGCGCGCATCGCATCGTCGATGAACAGCGCGTGTGCACTGCTGCGTTGCTCATGCTGCGCCAACTGCTCGATGGACTGCAGCAGTGCACGCCTTAGGAGACTGGAATCTTCACCCGGCCTGATCAGGCAGCGCGGTCCGCTTGCCGGCGTGAAGGGCAGGGCCAGCAACAACTTCGGATAGTAAGAGAGGCCACGTTCCTCAAAGGCCCGAGCCCAGGCAAAGTCGAAGACGAACTCACCCCAGGAATGGGATTTCTCGTACAGCGGCGCTGCCGCCACGAGTTCGCTGCCACGATGAATCAGCAAATGGCATGGCGTCCAACCGGTGGCGGGTGATGCACAGCCGGTGCCTTCCAGTGCCCGCAGGAATTCGTACCGCAGGAAGGGATAATCTGGCGCAAGTTCGTTCCACTGCGCGGCATCGATCTCGGCGATGCCGTGCGCGACGCGCGCTTGCAGGGCTTGCGGAGTCAATGACCTCCGCGCTCGGCGTGCTCGAGCCAGCGATCGGCGTCGAGCGCCGCCATACAGCCGGAGCCCGCCGAAGTGATCGCCTGGCGATAGACGTGGTCGGCCACGTCACCAGCGGCAAACACACCCGGCACGCTGGTCGCGGTCGCATTACCTTCCGTGCCGCTGCGCACGGTCAGATAGCCGCTGCGCATCGCCAGTTGACCCTCAAAGATGCTGGTATTCGGCGTGTGGCCGATGGCGACGAATACGCCCGTGAGTGGCAGCGTCTGTGTCAGTTGCGTATCGGCGGTGCTGCGCACCCTCAGGGCGTTGACACCCTGTGCGTCACCCAGCACTTCGTCGACCTCATGGTTCCACAGCAGGGTGATGCGCCCCTCGGCAGCACGCTCATGCAGGCGGTCCTGCATGATCTTCTCGGCGCGCAGCGTGTCGCGCCGGTGAACCAGCGTGACGTGCGCGGCGATGTTCGACAGGTACAGGGCCTCCTCGACCGCGGTGTTGCCGCCGCCGATGACCGCGACCCGCTGGTTGCGGAAAAAGAAGCCGTCGCAGGTGGCGCAGGCCGACACGCCGCGGCCTTTGAAGGCCTCTTCGGACGACAGCCCGAGGTAGCGCGCCGAGGCGCCGGTGGCGATGATCAGCGCATCGCAGGTGTATTCGGTGGAGTCACCACGTAGTCGCAGCGGTCGCTGCGTGAAATCCACGGACTGGATGTGATCGTTGACCAGATCGGTGCCAAAACGCAGGGCGTGCAGGCGCATGCGCTCCATCAGCGCCGGGCCGTGCAGGCCCTCCACGTCGCCGGGCCAGTTGTCGACCTCCGTGGTGGTCATCAGCTGGCCGCCCTGTTCGACGCCGGTGATCAGCAGCGGCTTGCGGTTGGCGCGCGCCGCATAAACGGCTGCCGAATATCCGGCAGGGCCGGAGCCAAGAATGATCAACTGACGATGGACAACGTTGCTCATGTACAATTTCTGCCGGTTTTCTGCCGCGCCGCGAAGGCTTGAGAGACACGAATGGTAGCAGGACTTTCAGGTGGCTGAGTCATCCTCCGGCGGCAAGGCGCCGCTGCAGATATCCGCTGCGGTACTGCGTGGTCTGCGCGAGGGCGGAGCCATCGCGCTGGTCGTGGCGGCGCTGGTGGTGCTCGTCGCACTGGTCAGTTTCAGCCCTGCGGACACCGGCTACTCCTATATCGGCACTGACGGACTGGTGCGCAACCGCATCGGGCCATTCGGCGCTTTTGTCTCCGACCTGTTGTTCTTCCTCTTCGGCAAACCGGCTTATCTGCTGCCGGTGGCCCTCGTTGTGGCCGCTGTTCGCACCGTACGCGCGGCCCGGGCCAGCGCGCCGGTTTCGCAGGCCACGATCATGCTGCGGGTCACCGGATTCGTGTTGCTGCTGGTCTGCAGCTGCGCGCTCGCGGCTCTGCACTGGAGGCCCGGTGTACTGCGCGAGGGTGCCGGCGGCCTGGTGGGCGCCGCAGTGGGGGGCAGCCTCGGAAACAGCCTGAAGCTGCTGGGCGCCACGCTTCTCCTGCTGGCGGGTTGGGCTGGCGCCGCGACCGTTGCTTTCGGTATGTCCTGGCTGCAGGTCATCGACGGATTGGGCCACGCGGTCTGGCAGGGTATCCGTTTCCTGCAGCGCCGCTTTGCCGAGCGGGCGGTCGTGTCCGAAGGTCGCGAGCGCAAGCAGGCTCGCAAGGAAGAGGTCGAGGTCGAGCAGAAAAAAGCCAAGCCGCGTGTTGCGCTCAAGATTGAAGCGCCAAAACCACCGCCGGAAAAGAGCGAGCGTGCGGAGCAGGAACGTCAGACCAAGATGTTCGACACACCGGTAGGTGGCGAACTGCCCGCGTTGGGCCTGCTCGATGACCCAGGCGCTCGCGAGGCCTCCTATTCCTCCGAGGCGCTCGAGGCCATGTCGCGCCTGGTCGAGCTGAAGCTCAAGGACTTCGGTGTCGAGGTCGAGGTCACCGAGGTGCATCCCGGGCCGGTTATCACACGCTTCGAGATGCGGCCCGCGCCAGGCGTCAAGGCCAGCCAGATCACGGCGCTGTCTAAGGATCTGGCGCGCGCGCTGTCCACGGTGAGCGTGCGCGTGGTCGAGGTGATTCCCGGCAAGGCCGTCATGGGCCTGGAAATCCCGAACGAGAAGCGCGAAATCATCACGCTTGGCGAAATCCTCAAGAGCAAGGCCTATGACGAGGTGACCTCGCCGCTGGCGCTGGCGCTGGGAAAGGACATCGGCGGCCAGCCCATGGTCGCCGATCTGGCCAGAATGCCCCACCTGCTGATCGCCGGTACCACTGGTTCCGGTAAATCGGTGGGCATCAATGCCATGGTGCTCTCCCTGCTCTACAAGAGCACAGCTGAGCATGTGCGTCTGATCATGATCGACCCCAAGATGCTGGAGCTATCGGTATACGAAGGCATTCCGCACCTGCTGGCTCCGGTGGTCACCGACATGAAGCAGGCGTCCAACGCGCTGCGCTGGTGTGTGGTCGAAATGGATCGTCGCTATCAGCTGATGGCGGCTCTCGGCGTGCGCAACATCGCCGGCTACAACAAGAAAGTCATTGATGCGATCAAGGCAGG
>CAYFPW010000189.1:0-3176 GCA_964345055.1 uncultured Steroidobacteraceae bacterium
GGGAGGAGCAGTGCAGTTCCTGATCCGGTTCCTGAAGCGCTTTTGGCACGGACTGGATGTCTTGCGGCGGGTGCTGCACCTGCTTCTGCTACTGCTGTTTTTCGGCCTGATTCTTGCGGCGATGCGCGGTACGACGCCGCCCTTGCCCGGTCGTGGCGCCCTCGTGATCAGGCCCGAGGGAGAGATCGTCGAGCAACTCTCGGGTGAGCCGTTCGAGCGCGCCCTCAATGAAGCCCAGGGGCAGCAGGCCCCGCAGACACTGCTCTGGGATCTGACTGACGCCATTCGCGCTGCAGCCAAGGACGAACATGTCAGTGCGCTGCTGATCGATACCGACAAAATGGAGAGCGTGGGACAGGCCCGCCTCGAGGAGTTGGCAGCTGCGATCGCTGAGTTCCGGGCAAGTAACAAGAAAGTGGTTGCCTATGGCCAGCGGTTCGAACAGTCCCAGTACTATCTGGCAGCTCAGGCCGACGAAATCTACCTCGATCCGCTGGGATTGGTGCTGTTCACAGGCTACGGTCGTTATGCGCCTTACTTGAAGGAGGCGCTCGATCGATTGAGTATTGACGTTCACCTGTATCGCGCAGGTCGTTTCAAGAGCGCTGCCGAGCCCTTTGTCCGCAAGGACATGTCCCCCGAGGATCGCGAAGAGACTCAGGCCTACATTCAGTCGCTCTGGAAGACTTATCGGGCCGTCGTGGCCAAGGCGCGCGGCCTCAAGCCCGACGACATCACCCACTATGTCGAATCACTGGCGGCGGGTGGCAAGACCAACGGCGGCGATCTCGCTGCACTGGCCAAGACCGCTGGTTTGGTCACGGACTTGCGCACGCCGCAGCAGGTGGCTCAACGCATGGTGGAGCTCGTTGGCGTCGAGTCCAAGAGCGAGGATCCGCTGGCGTTTCGTCAGATCCGTTATCACGACTACCTGCGCACGATACGCGCCAAAGAGAAGCTGAAGATCGGTGACGGGGGTGCAGTGGGCGTGATTTTCGCCAACGGCGAGATCCTCGACGGTCGCCAGCCCGCAGGTGCCATCGGCGGGGAGAACACTGCAGAGCTGCTGCACCGTGCGCGACTGGATAAGGAAGTCAAAGCGCTGGTACTACGGATCGACAGTCCGGGTGGCAGTGTCACGGCGTCCGAGGAAATCTATCGCGAAGTGGTCGCCTTCAAGGAGAGCGGCAAGCCGCTCGTCGTTTCGATGGGCGATCTGGCTGCATCCGGTGGTTACTACATTGCCGCGCCGGCAGACGAGATCATCGCCAGCCCGAACACGCTCACCGGTTCGATCGGCGTGTTTGGTGTGTTGCCGACAGTCGATCGCGCGCTTGGCAAGCTCGGCGTCAACATTGATGGCATCGGTACGACGCCTTATTCAGGACTTTCGCCGTTGCGTCCGATGTCGCCGGCGGTAGACCAGTTATTGCAGAGTGGTGTGGCTCGCAACTACGAGATATTCCTGTCGCACGTGGCCAGTGGGCGCCACAAGACCCGCGATGAGGTCGATCGAATTGCACAGGGCCGGGTCTGGGCGGGGAGCGATGCGCAGCCCATCGGACTGGTCGATCGGTTCGGCACTTATCGTGATGCGCTGGAGGCGGCAGCGACGCGTGCGCATCTTCCGGCGGGATATCCGGTGAAGCGGATCGAGACGGACAGAGGCTTTTTCGATCGCCTCCTGAGCGGCTTCAGCGACGAAAGCATGGATTCGATGGCGCGCATCGCGGTGACAATGGCGCCGCGCGGTGTCGGTGGTGTGCCGCTGAATCCGCAGTGGCTGATCGCGCTCCAGCCCGTCAGTGTCGAGGTGCAGCGCCTGCAGCGCTATGCACTGGCCCGCCAGCCCGTTGCCTATTGCTTCTGCCGCGCGGACTGACACGGCTGCGTTCGCGGCCTACTTAAATCGTTAATTCGATCCTACCTGTGCGCACAGCATGCTGATGGTGCCGTGCTCGATGCCGGTATAGGGAATCTTCGCCGCCTCGTCGGGGCGTTGCTGAGCGAGCACGTAAAGCAGCGGTAGATAGTGCTCGCTGGTAGGCACGGCCAATCGCGCGGAATCTCCAATCCGGCTGTAATCAATCAAAGCCTGATGATCGGCGTTCAGGATAGAGCTCTCTACACGTTTCTCGAATTCGAGTGCCCATGCGGGCGGCGGGGAGACGGTGGCACTCTGCAGACGTTGCAGGTTATGCACGACGTTGCCGGATCCAAGGATCAGCACACCCTCTTCGCGCAGAGCCTGGAGGTGGGTGGCCATGGCGTAGTGCTGGGCGTTTGTCAGCGTGACGTCGAGCGAGAGCTGAACCACCGGGATGTCTGCCTCAGGGTACATATGGAGCAGCAGCGACCAGGTGCCATGATCAAGGCCCCAGTCTTGGTCCGCAAGAACTGGGGCTGGCGACAGCAGTTGCTGTATGCGCTGCGCCAAAGCCGGGGCTCCGGGGGCCGGGTATTGAACTTCATGCAAGGCAGGCGGGAAGCCGCCGAAGTCGTGGATGGTCTTTGGATGCAGCGAGACCGTCACACAGGTGCCGCGCGTGAGCCAGTGAGCTGATATGCACAGGATAGTCTTTGGCCGGGGCAGTTCTGCAGCCAGCGTTTTCCAGGCTTTTGTAGCAGCGCCTGGTTCGATGGCATTCATCGGCGAGCCGTGGCCAAGGAACAGTGCCGGCATCGTGCTCATAAGCGAGAGTGCAATTCCCGCCAGCTGGCGATATCTAGCGAAAAGTGACGAAACTCAGCCGTGGCCATGAATTCCGCGTGTGATCCGTCCTTTGGGAGTAGGGCGGCCAGTTCGCTCACCGTCGGGTTGTGGGCAATGACCAGCAGACGTTCGGCCGTATCAGGCGCTGCCGCAATCCGCTCCAGCATGGTTTCCGGAGTGGCCAGATAGAGTCTGGGATCAGCCTGCATGAGCGACGTTGCAAGCCGCAGTGTTGAGCTGACAGTGGCGGCGGTTTCGATGGTTCGTATGGCAGGGCTATGCAGGATGAAGTCAGGAGTGCCGTACAGTCGCAAGAGCCGTTGCGCCGCGTCAGTTGCAGACTGAACCCCCTGCGTGGTCAGTTTGCGGGCGAAGTCGTTGGCGGCCGTGCCAACCGGCTCGGCCTCTGCATGACGCATGAGAATCAGCTCACGCATCACCACATCATGCCGGTCTGCAGCTT
>CAYFPW010000190.1:0-3162 GCA_964345055.1 uncultured Steroidobacteraceae bacterium
TCGAGGTGGTGCGCAGCGGCGCGCTCGGTGTCAGTCGTGATGGCCGTGCGCTGCGCCTGATCGGCAAAGGCTGAACGCAGCGCGCAGCGGCGAGCGCAATACGCACGCCGCCACCGCGCCTGACAGCCGTTTCAGAGTGCGGAGTCGTCCGTTTCGCCGGTGCGAATGCGCATCACGCGCTCGATTTCGGTGACGAACACCTTGCCGTCGCCGACCTTGCCGGTCTTGGCAGCCTTCACGATGGCCTCGATGGTCTGCTCGACCAGATCGCTCCGCACGGCCACTTCGACGCGTGTCTTCGGTACGAAGTCCACGACGTACTCGGCACCGCGGTACAACTCGGTATGCCCGCGCTGCCGGCCAAAGCCTTTGACTTCCGTCACCGTCATGCCGGACACGCCGATTTCGGACAGCGCCGCGCGCACGTCATCCAGCTTGAAGGGTTTGATGATCGCCGTAACCAGTTTCATGTATTCGCTCCCGTCTTATCGCCTTGAGTCCGACCGCGCCGGCTTTCTGGCAGGGGAAGTGCAGCTTTCATGCCATGCGTGGCGGTCGCTGGCAGCGCGCCTCTGACCCCTCTTGCACCCTGCGTAAGCCCCAGTTTGGGGCGACACGGGGCCAGCGCTGCACACGCGTGGTGCGACAGGCCGCCCGATCGCCGGTCCGGCGCGGTGAGGAAGGGCGGCGGGTTAGGCCGCCGCGCCGCTGAGGCGACGGTGCAGGTACTCGCCGAAGTCGCCACTGACAGCGCGATCCATGCGCTGCTGCAGCTCGATCGATTCGCGCGCTTGCGCCTGAAGCTGCGCCAGCAACGCTGGCTCCAGCGGCGTAGCCAGCAGCACGTCGCGATGCTGTTGCGCGAGTCTCATGGCCTGCGCGGAGAACTCCTCGCCATGATCCAGCAACTGCTGTTGCTGCCGCGCTGACGGTAGCAGCAAGGGCTGCGCAAGCTTGTCACGCTGCGCCTGCAGGGCGCGACCATAGCGCCCCCCCGGATGACCGGCATCGAGCAGTTCGCACACTGCGGTCAGTTCGTCGAACAGACGCGCGGCCCAGTCACGCAGGGCCAGCGCGCGACCATCCCGCCGCAGCAGCAGGCCGCTGGCGCGCCCTTCACGACACACCTGCAGCTGGTTGGCATCGAGATCCTGCTGCTCGTCATCAGCCAGCAGCGGGCTGTCCTTCACCAGCAACAGGATCAGCAGCGCCTCAAGAAAGTCGAGCTGCTCGACCGTCACGGCATCCGGCGCAAACAGGTCCAGATCCAGCGTGCGCACCTCGACGTACTCGACGCCGGCGCGGCCGAGGGCCTGGGCGGCCAGCTCGCCGCTGCGCGGCGCGCGCTTGGGACGTATCGCGCTGTAATACTCGTTCTCGATCTGCAGCACGTTGGCACTGAGCTGACGATATTCGCCATCCACACGCACGCCGATGCGCTCGAACGGCGGATGCGGCGTGTGCACCGCGCGCTGCAGATCACGCAGGTAGGCATCGAGCGAATTGACCGAGACGTGCACCGCTGCCTGATCGCGGTTGCGGTAACCCAGATCACTCATGCGCAGCGAAGTGCTGGCGGGTCCGTAGAGCGTACGCGCAGCATGGTTCCGCAGCCCGGTGGAATCCGCGGCGAAAGAACGACATAACGCCGGTGATGCGCCGAACAGCCAGCTGACCAGCCAGCCGTGGCGGCGGAAATTGCGCAGCAGCTCCATGTAGGACGATGAGACGAAGGCGCTGTCGGCGGCGCGCACCTCACGGACTTCCGCCCACACCGGCCAGAAGCCTGTCGGCAACGAATAATTGAAGTGCACACCGGCGATGGCCTGCATCATGCCGCCGTAGCGATGCAGCAGCCCGCGACGGTAGACCTCCTTGAAGTGACCTTCATGGGAACGGCCGTAGTAAGCGATCGGCACGTCCGCATCGCCGGAGAGTTCGCAGGGCATGGAGGCGGGCCACAGCAGCTCGTCGCCGAGCTGCCGGCAGACGAAGGCCTGCAGCGTGCGCAGTTCACCGAGCAACGTGTCATTGTCGGCGGATGGCGAGGTGACCAGCTCCAGCAGAGCCTCGGAATAGTCGGTGGTGATGTGCGGATGGCACAGCGCTGAGCCGATGGCCACCGGATGTGGCGTGCGGGCAATGCGCCCCGACGGCGTGACCCGCAGGGACTCCTTCTCAAGCCCGCGCAATCCGCCGCGCAACAGCTCCGGCACACGGGCATTGACCAGCGATGCCACCCGCCGTTCGAACACGCGATCGATCGCCCCGCCTACCATGGATACCCTGCTTCCTTCAGCCTTCGACTCAGCCGCGCAGTTTGCGCGCAAGCGGCACGATGCGGCAATCATCCGTGACCGGGAATGGGGCTCATGGCATCCTTGCTGCAACGGCCAACGAGGCCTGGACACCCCGTGGAGTACATATGCTGATTGGAACCGCGCCGCGGCGTGTCGCCATCATCGGCGGCGTCCGCACCCCGTTTGCCCGCTCCTATGGAGCCTATGCCCGCCACAACAATCAGGAACTGCTGACCGCTGCGCTACGCGCTCTGGTCGAGCGCTTCCAGCTCCAGGGACAGCGTCTGGGCGATGTGATGGGCGGCGCTGTCATCAAGCACTCCCGCGATTTCAACCTGACGCGTGAGTCGCTCCTGTCGGCCGGCCTCGATCCGCAGACCCCGGGATTGGATCTGCAGCGAGCCTGCGGCACCAGCCTCGAGGGCGCGGTGCTCATCGCCAACAAGATTGCGCTGGGTCAGATCGATGCGGGCATCGCCGCGGGTGTGGAATGCCTCAGCGATCCACCCGTGGTCTATCCAGACTCCTATCGCGAGATCCTGCTGGCGAGCCATCGCGGCCGCAGTCTTGGCCAGCGGCTAGCGCCATTTCTGAAGCTGCGACCACGCGATTTCAAGCCACAGCTGCCCGGCGTGATGGAACCGCGCACCGGCTTGTCGATGGGTCAGAGCTGCGAGCTGATGGTCAAGACGTGGAAGATTGCGCGCGAGGCGCAGGATTGGCTCGCGTACCAGAGTCACCAGAATGCGGCGCGCGCCTGGGATGAAGGTTTTTATGACGATCTGGTGGTGCCGTTCGCCGGCCTGAAGCGCGACAACAATGTCCGCGCCGATACCTCGCTGGAGAAGTTGGCCAGTCTGCG
>CAYFPW010000191.1:0-3146 GCA_964345055.1 uncultured Steroidobacteraceae bacterium
CAGGGCGTCGAGGTGGTCATTCAGGCCCTCGGCATCCGCAATAGCGACCTGTTCCGACCGGTACACCTGTTCTCCGCAGCCACCCGTGTGCTGGTACCCGAGATGCAGGCGCAGGGTGTGCGCCGTCTCATCACTGTGACTGGTTTTGGTGCTGGCGACAGCCAGTCCAGTATCGGCCTTTTGCAGCGTCTGCCTTTCCGGGTGATGTTCGGCCGCGCCTATGATGACAAGAGCGAGCAGGAACGCCTGATCCGTGCCAGCGGACTGGACTGGACGCTCGTGCGCCCGGGTGTGCTGACCTCCGGGACTCACACGGCGCGCTATCGCGTGCTGTTGGAGCGCGATCAGTGGCGCAACGGCATCATCGCGCGTGCCAATGTCGCGGATTATCTAGTGCGTCAGATCACGGATCGCAGTGCCATCGGCCAGGCGCCGGTGGTGATCGGCTGAGGGTGCGAGTGGCGGCAACAGCCATCGTCCTTGGGGCCAGTGGCGGCATCGGCGCAGCGCTTTTGGAGCAGCTGCGCACCACCGGCGAGTACGGTGAAGTCATCGGCTTCAGCCGTCACAGTACGCCGGCACTCGATATGCAGGACCCATCCAGTATCGAACGCGTCGCCGCGCACGCGATCGCCAGCGGTGAATTGCGGCTGATCATCAATGCCACAGGCTTCCTGCACGCAGCGGGTAGTGGTCCGGAACGTTCTTGGCGCGACCTGAATCTGGACTATCTGGCGCAGGCCTTTGCCGTGAACGCTATCGGTCCGGCCCTACTGATGAAACACCTATTACCCCAGCTGCCGCGCACCGGTCGTGCCGTGTTCGCAACCCTGTCCGCGCGCGTCGGCAGCATCGGTGATAACCGTCTCGGCGGCTGGTATGGCTATCGCGCTTCCAAGGCGGCCATGAACCAGTTTGTCCGCACAGCTTCCATTGAATTGCGACGCCGTTCTCCCGATGCCATTTGCGTGGCGCTGCATCCCGGCACGGTGGCAACCCCGCTGTCCGCACCGTTCATCCGTGAGGGATTGGAGCTGCAAACACCGGCCACTGCCGCGCAGCGTCTGCTGCAGGTGATTGCACGGCTCACGCCCGCTGACAGCGGCGGCTTCTTCGATCATCGCGGCACTGTGGTGCCCTGGTAACTCCATTCAGTCGCGACGCGTCTCCCGCAAAACACAGAACAGCGCCATGAAGATCATCCGCATCACGCAACCGGGAAGCCCGGAAGTTCTGCAGCTGGCCGAGGCTCCGGATCCACAGCCCGGGCGCGGCGAAGTGGTGTTGGATGTGGCAGCGACGGCGGTCAATCGCGCCGATCTGCTGCAGCGACAAGGGTTTTATCCGCCACCTCCGGGTGCCGTCGAATGGCTGGGGCTGGAAGCCAGCGGAATCATCAGTGCCGTGGGTGAGGGCGTGCGGGGTTGGTCGGTGGGCGATGCGGCCTGTGCATTGCTTGCCGGCGGTGGTTATGCCGAGAAGGTAGCCGTGCCGGCAGGACAGCTTCTGCCAGTGCCGCGCGGTATCAGTGTGGTGGATGCGGCCGCACTGCCTGAAGTGACGTGCACGGTCTGGAGCAATGTCTTCATGCTCGCCGCATTGAAGAGTGACGAATGTCTGCTGGTGCATGGCGGCGGCAGTGGCATTGGCACCATGGCTATCCAGCTGGCCCATCGCTTCGGTGCGCGCGTCGCGGTCACGGCTGGCAGTGCCGACAAGCTGGCGCGGTGTCGCGCGCTGGGCGCCGACATCCTGATCGACTATCGCAGTGAGGATTTCGTGGCGCAGGTTCGCGCCGCAACCGGTGGTGGGGGCGCGGACGTCGTGCTCGACATCATTGGGGCGAAGTATCTGGCCAAGAACGTTGAAGTGCTGGCGCCACAGGGGCGACTGGTGGTGATCGGACTTCAGGGCGGCACTCGCGCGGAGCTCGATCTGGCGGCACTGCTGCGCAAGCGCGGCACGTTGTTCGCTACCGCGTTGCGTGCACAGTCCATCGAAGAGAAATCAGCCATCGTGGCCAGCGTGCGTGAGCACGTCTGGCCATTGCTCGAGAGCGGCGCGATACACCCGGTGGTCCATGCGCGCCTGCCGCTGGCCGAGGCTGCGCAGGCGCATCGCCTGCTGCAGGACTCGGTTCACGTTGGCAAGGTCTTGCTGACCGTATAGCGGGCCAGCCCCAATTGGGTCCGCGCCGTTACTTCACCTTGACGATGCGATTGCGCAGCTCGCCGATGCGATCAACGCGCGTGACGACGACATCGCCGTCCGCAAGATACTGCGGCGGATTCATCGCATAGCCGACGCCCGAGGGAGTGCCAGTGCAGATCACGTCGCCCGGCTCGAGCGTCAGGCCTGCGGATAGCGCGGCGAGGATGGTAGGCAGATCGAAGATCATCTGCGATACGCGGCCATGCTGTCGTTGTTCACCGTTGACCGTGAGCGTCAGTTCCAGCGTCGTCGGGTCGCCAATCTCTTCCGGATCGATGATCCATGGGCCCAGGGGCAGCGAAGTATCCAGCGACTTGCCGCGGAACCACTGCTCGTGGGCACGCTGCACATCACGCGCCGTGAAATCGTTGGCCACGGTGTAGCCGAAGATGTGTGACATGGCATCGGCCGCAGCAATATCGCGTCCGCCCTTGCCGATGATGATGGCCAGCTCCACTTCGTAATCGAAGCGCTGCGTGACGGTGGTGTCGAGGCGCACATCACCGGTCGGGCTATTCAGCGCATGCGTGGCCTTGGTGAAGAACTGCGGCACCTTCGGCAGCGCGGCAGCGGCGCCGGCGACGGCCGCACCTTCCTTCACATGATCCATGTAATTGCGGCCCACGCAAAAGGCGTTGCGCACCAGCTGCGGGATCGGCGACACCAGTTGCACGCCCGAGGCTGGCAGCAGCGCAGCGGGGAATTCGGCGGCATGCGTCACCAGCCGATGGACTTCGGCGAGCGCAGCGCCGCCGCCGCGGATGATCGCCAGCATCGATCCCAGTTCGGTGCGGCTCCCTGCGGCCTGACCAGCAGCGGCGAGGTCGAGTACCTGCTCACCCAGCCACACGCCCGGAGCGGTGGCCGCACCCTTGCGGAAACTCACGAATTTCATGTCGGTATGATTCCTGTCCAGTGTAGAAAATCGGTGACCT
>CAYFPW010000192.1:0-3140 GCA_964345055.1 uncultured Steroidobacteraceae bacterium
GATGACTTGTCGAAGACCAGCGGGCCCTTGCACAGGGGACATACCAGCAGATCCAGCAGACGTGCTTCCATCATGACTCTCCCCAGCAAGCGGTGCGTGTCGGTGTCCGAAAATATGGCCTGAACCGGCAGATACCAGTGTTCAGGTTGAGCAAAGCCGCGGCATTTTACTGCATCCTTCTCGGTCATCAGCAGCGGCATGCCCCGGTGTGGCTGCAGAACCTGAGGCGTCAGTGCGTGATGGTCGGGTAGCACATGACGCTCGAGCTGCAGGCCGGCCGACTCGAGCAGCGCGAAGAAGCGATCGGGATTACCGATGGCGGCCAGCGCATGCACCGACCGGTGACGCCATGCACTCAAGGGCTCGGGACGACCCTGACCATCCACACGCTGCAGACTGTTGCCGGCCACCTGCATACTCAAAGCGCCCGCGCAGACCGGCGTCTCACCACCGTTCTGTACCACGATTGGGTTGCCGCCCAGACGGTGCAGTGGCTCGCGCAGCGGACCGGCTGGCAGCATCCAGCCATTGCCGAAGCGGCGCACACCGTCCACCACGATGATTTCCAGGTCACGCTGCAACCGCAGGTGCTGCAGTCCGTCGTCCGCGATGATCACCTGCGCGCCTTCATTGATGGCATGACGCGCCGCGGCCACACGGTCACGCGCGACCACAACCATGCAGCCCGCTCGCTGCGCGATCAGCAATGCCTCATCACCCACTTCCGCCGCGCTATGCGTGGCGGTCACCCGTGTCGTGCCGCCGCTGCGGGCGCAGGAGCCGCCATAGCCACGCATCACCACAGCGGGCCGCAGTCCGCGCTGCTGCAACTGTTCGACCAGCCACAGTGTCAGCGGCGTCTTGCCTGTGCCGCCGACGGTGAGGTTGCCGACCACGATGACCGGTCGCGGCAAACGCGTGGAGCGGAACCAGCCCCGCGCATAGGCGACACGTCGCAGCGCAACCAGCGCCGCGAACAGCCACGCCAATGGCCGCAGCAGCCAGGGCGCCTTGCGTGGTCCGTACCAGATTGAATTCAGCCAGGCTTCCATGCGCTGCCGGCCGCCGTTTGCTCAGACATTGAACTGCAGGCGGTGCAGAGTGGCGTAGGCACCCGCGCGGGCCAGCAGTTCGGCATGTGTACCGGTCTCGACGATGCGCCCTTCTTGCATGACGACGATCATGTCGGCGTGCTCGATGGTCGAGAGACGATGCGCGATGATGAATGTCGTGCGGTTCTTCACCAGCTCCTCGAGCGCCGCCTGAATGTGACGCTCGGCTGCGGTATCCAGCGACGAAGTGGCTTCGTCGAGGATCAGGAGCGGCGTGTTACGTAACAGTGCACGGGCGATCGCGATGCGCTGGCGCTGCCCGCCAGAGAGTTGCATACCGCGATCACCGGTGGGCGTATCGAGCTTCAGCGGCAGGTCCGCGACGAATTCACTCACGTGGGCTGCAAATGCCGCAGCCTCCACGTCGGCATCGCTGACGCCTTGGGCACCGAAGAGAATGTTGTTGCGGATGGTGTCGTCGAAGACCACGATCTCCTGACTCACCATGCTCATCTGGGCGCGCAGGTCTTGCAGCGACAGATCGCGGATATCGATACCATCGAGCAGAATCTGGCCCGCCGACGGGTCATAGAAACGCGGCAGCAGGGAGACCAGCGTGCTCTTGCCACTGCCCGAGCGCCCGACGATGGCCACGGTGGAGCCCGCCGGCACGCGCAGGTTGATATTGTCGAGAACGGTGGGCCGATCGGGCGCATAGGCGAAACTCAGACCGCGGAACTCCACCTCGCCGCGGGCACGCACCATGACGCGCTCGCCTCCGGCCGGTTCGGCGGGCGTATCGAGCGCAGTGAAGACGTCAGCACCGGCAGTAATGCCCTGCTGCAGTGGGCCGACGACACTCATCAGGCGCTTGAGAGCTTCTGGAATCAGCATCAGCGCGGCCAGATAAGTGGCGAGACTCTTGACCTCCATGCTGCCGACTTCGATGCGGAGCCAGGCAATGTACAACATCGTCGCCAGTCCCAAAGCGGAGATGAGTTGCACAACAGGATTACTGCTGGAACGCACCGACACGAGCCGCATGTTGCTGTGGCGATTGCGCTCGTTGGCAGCCTCCAGCGTCGCTGCCAGATGGCGCTGCGCATTGAAGACTTTTACCACGCGGTGCGCATCCAGCGCTTCCTTGGCAACCCGCGTGACATCACTGACGGATTCCATGATGCGACCGCTGTAGCGGCGCAGACGCTGGTTGACTCCGCGAATCATGGCAGCGATGAGCGGTGCCACCAGCAACGTGGCACAGGTCAGCTTCCAGTCGAGGTAGAACAGGTAGCCGATCAGCCCGGCCACCGTGATCGAATCGCGGCACAGCACGGTGATGGAGTTGGTGACAGACTCGGCCAGCAGTTCGATGGTATAGGTCAGGCGCGTGAGCATCTGGCCCGAGGACTCGCGGTCGTAGTAACCCGTTGGCAGAGTCATGTACTTGGCGAACAGTTCGGTGCGTAGCGATTTGATGACTTGTCGCCCCACCCAGCCCGGGAAGTAGTTGGCCATAAAGTCGCCGAGACCACGCAGCACGAACAAGCCCAGCATCATCAACGGCAGCCATCTGAGGATGCTGTGATCACCCACGGAGAGACGCTCAGCCAGCAACTGCACCAGCCGGACGGTGTAGAACTGGCTACCCGAGTACAGCAGCATGCCAACTACGCCAAATGCATACATGCGCCAGTGCGGCCAGACATAGCCCAGCAGGCGCCGATACACCGTACCGGGCGCGTAGCGTGGATCGGCAACCGTGTTCCGCTTGGAATCAGTGCTCATGGTTGAGTCAGGACCTGCCGGTGTCCGAATCGCGTGTGGTGGTGACAATGTTCAGCTGGGTGAAGCCCAGCTGCGAGAGCACGTCCATCGCGGTGACCACGGACTGGTGTGTGGCATGTCCGTCGGCGCGGATGCTGGTGCTCAGATCGCGCCGCTCACCGGCGAGCTTGAGAATGGCAGCACGCAGCGTGTCAGCGGTGGCATTCACGAGCTCGCGCCCGTTGACGAGGTAGGTGCCCCCGGCGGTGACCGTGATGATGAGCGGTTCGTTGCCCGTGCGCTGCAGCGGCACCGAGCTGG
>CAYFPW010000193.1:0-3134 GCA_964345055.1 uncultured Steroidobacteraceae bacterium
GCGCGCGTCGAAAAAACTCTTCTTGCCGGCGATGACTTCCGCGGCCACGCGACCCTCATGCGTGGCCTTGTGCGCCAGCATCGGCTGACCAACGATATCTCCGATGGCGAAGATGTGCGGGACGTTGGTACGCATCTGCCGATCGACAGCGATGAAGCCGCGCTCATCGACCTTGAGTCCCGCGGCCTCAGCATTCAGAGTCCGACCATTCGGTGTGCGGCCCACCGCCGACAGCACCTGTTCGAACACCTGCGTCGTGCTGCCCTTGGCATCCTCAAAGGTGACGTGGATGCCGTCGGCCTCGGCACGCACCGCCGTGACCCGCGTATTGAGCAGCACCTGCTCATAGCGCGCGCGCAGCCGCTTTTCGAGAGGCTTGGCCAGATCCGCATCGCACCCCGGAATCAGCTGCCCAGTCAGCTCAACGACGGACACACGGGCACCCAGTGCCTCGTACACGCAGCCCATTTCCAGTCCGATGATGCCGCCGCCGATCACCAGCATGCGACCGGCAGTGCGCCGCAATTCCAGCGCGCCGGTGGAATCGATGATGCGCGGATCCTGGGGCAGGAAAGGCAAGCGGATCGGCTCAGAACCGGCTGCAACGATACAATGCTCGAAGCGGATCCGTTCGCTCTGTCCGTCGTGCGCGACCTCAATGACATGCGGTGCCACGAACTGCGCGGTGCCTTGCACCACCTCGACCTTGCGCTGCCGGGCCAGCCCCGCCAGCCCGCCGGTCAGCTTGCCGACAACACGATTTTTCCAGCCGCGCAGCGCGTCCAGATCAATCTCCGGCTTGCCGAAGCGAACGCCGTGCTCGCTCATCGCACCCGCTTCGTCGATCACCTTCGCGGCGTGCAACAGAGCCTTGGACGGAATGCAGCCAACATTCAGACACACGCCGCCCAGCGTCGGCCAGCGCTCGACCAGCAGCACCTGCAGGCCGAGATCGGCCGCGCGGAACGCAGCGGTGTAGCCGCCAGGACCAGCACCCAGCACCAGCACCTTCACGGAGCGCGCAGCGTCATTCGTTTGCGCAGACTCGCCTACTGCAGTCGGGGCCATGGGGATTTCAGCCGCCCCAGCGGAGGGTGTGATTCGGACCAGCGGCGTGCCCTGGGAAGCCCGTCCACCGACTTCAACCAGCACCTGCGTGATCGTCCCGCTCTGGCTGGCCGGCACATCAATGGTGGCCTTGTCCGTCTCGAGCGTGAGCAACGGGGTATCGGGCTCCACCGCGTCGCCGGGCTTGACCAGCACGGCGATGATGGCGACATCCTTAAAGTTGCCGATGTCAGGGCAGCGCAGTTCTAAGTCGCTCACACCACCGGCTCCAGCAACGCACTGACATTCGCCAGCGATTGCGACAGCGCAGCGATGAAGCGCGCACCTTCGGCGCCGTCGATCACGCGATGATCGTAGGACAGCGACAGCGGCAGCATCATCCGCGGTACGAAGGCGCCATCCTGATACACAGGCTGAAGACTGGAACGCGACACGCCGAGAATAGCGACCTCAGGAGCATTGATGATCGGCGTGAAAGCCGTACCGCCGATGCCGCCCAGGCTTGAAACGGTAAAGCAGCCACCCTGCATGTCGGCGCCGCTCAGCCGACCGTTGCGCGCCTTCTCCGACAGTTCGGCCAGCGCACGTGCAAGCTCAAACACATCCTTGCGGTCCGCGTCACGAATGACCGGCACCATCAGTCCGTTGGGCGTATCGGCAGCAAAACCGAGGTGGCAGTACTGCTTCAGGACCAGATTCTCGCCACCCGCATCAAGCGAGGCATTAAAAGTCGGAAACTGCCGCAGGGTTAACGCACAGGCCCGCAGCACGAATGCCAGCGGCGTGAGCTTCACACCTTCGGCGGCCGCACGCGCCTTCAATGCGCGCCGCTGTTCTTCCAGCGCCGTGATGTCGGCCTGATCGAACTGCGTGACATGCGGCAGGTTGACCCAGCTGGCATGCAGTCGTGGTCCGGAGATCTTCTGAATGCGCGACAGCGGCTTGATCTGCACTGCGCCGAACTGCGCGAAGTCCACCACCGGGACCTGCGGCAACGACGGCCCGGCCGCCTGTGTACCGCCGATGACCGACTTGACGAAGGCTTTAACGTCATCGACGGTGATGCGACCACGAGCACCGCTCCCTCGCACCGATGCGAGGTCGACACCCAACTCACGCGCAAACTGCCGCACTGACGGCGAGGCGTGGGCCTTGGCAAAGCCCGCCTCATTCACCGGCGGGAGCGCTGCGGGCTTGCGCACAACTGCCGAGGGCGCTGCAACCGGCGTTGTCTTGACTGCGCGCGACGGCGCAGACGGCGCGGGCGCCGAAGCGGCAGAGACCGCCTTCGCAGTGGCTGGAGCAACCGCGACTGATGAGGCACCAGCTACCACATCGAGGGTCGCAACGAGACTGCCGGCCGACACCTTGTCGCCAACACCCACATGCACCGCCGTCACCGTGCCCGCGAACGGTGCAGGCACGTCGATCGTCGCCTTCTCGGTTTCCAGCGTCAGCAGCGGCGCATCCGCAGCGACGACGTCGCCGCTCTTCACATGAACTTCAATGACCGCCACATCTTTGAAGCTGCCGATGTCAGGCACCTCCACCGAGCGGCTGACAGGCGCCGACGCGCTCGCTACACCGGAGTTCGATGCCGCGGCTGGAACGCTTGCGGCGGCCGGGGACGGCGCATTGGCTGCACCCTCCTCCGCTTCCATCGTCAGGATCAACGTGCCCTGCGACACCTTCGCACCCGTGACGA
This sequence comes from uncultured Steroidobacteraceae bacterium, assembly GCA_964345055.1. Taxonomy (GTDB): domain Bacteria; phylum Pseudomonadota; class Gammaproteobacteria; order Steroidobacterales; family Steroidobacteraceae; genus FEN-1191. The sequence continues at coordinate 2,774 of CAYFPW010000193.1, forward strand.
CATGCATCTCGCCAACGGTACCGGCAAACGGTGCCGGCACATCGATAGTGGCCTTGTCGGTCTCGAGCGTGAGCAGCGGCGCATCGGCTGTGATGCGATCACCGGGCTTCACATGCACCTCGATGACTGATACGTCCTTGAAGTTGCCGATATCCGGCACGACGACTTGACGGGTACTCATGCGACGCTCACGTGCTCAGCGGGTCAGGCTTGGTGGCATCGATGCCGAGCCGGCTAACCGCATCGGCCAGCACGGTGCGATCGAGCGTACCCTCATCGGCCAGCGACTTCAGTGCCGCCAATGCGATGAAGCGGCGATCGACCTCGAAATGCTGGCGCAACTCCGCGCGCGCATCGCTGC
>CAYFPW010000194.1:0-3115 GCA_964345055.1 uncultured Steroidobacteraceae bacterium
CTGGCCAATGCCTGTTGCACGATTACGGGGCACTGCGCTTGCACGGGCCGGATGCACGCGCCTTTCTGCAGGGCCAGGTGTCGAACGATCTGGCGCAGCTCCAGCCGGGACTGCCGCTGGCGGCGGGACTGCACAACCCCCAGGGCCGCGTTCTGGCGCTGCTGCGCCTCTGGCCTGAGGACACCCGCGCCGACAGCGTGCTGGCCACGCTGCCCCGCGAACGACTGGAGGCGGTGGCCGCGCACCTGCGGCGCTTCGTGCTGCGCTCTAAAGTGCAGCTCAGCGATGCGACGGCGGAGTGGCAGGTGTGGGGTGAGCAGACTGCGACCGGGGCCGTGCTGCACCGGCTGCGTCCCGCCTCGGCACCCGCCGATGCGGCGGCCGGACCCGCTCTCGAACTGTCGGCATGGCGGACACTGGAAGTCGCGGCCGGAATGCCGGAGATCTACTCCGCCACGGCCGGGGAATTCGTCGCGCAGATGCTCAACTTGGACTGCATCGGGGCAATCGCCTGGCAGAAGGGCTGCTACACCGGCCAGGAAATCATCGCGCGAGCGCACTATCGCGGCCAGGTGAAGCGCCGCATGCGACGCTTCGCCTGCAACACCGAGACCGCGCCTGAGCCGGGCAGCCACTGGACCACCCGCGACGGCATCGCGGTACGCGTGGTGCGCAGCGCTGCCGGCACGTCGGGCTGTGAGATCCTTGCGGTGGCGCCGTTGGAAGCGCGTTCCGCGGATGAACTGCCACTGCCCTACGCCCTGCCCGCGCTGACGGCTGCAAGCTAGCGCGCGGCTGATGCCGAGGAAGTGCTCATCCTGTTCTCCTGCGCTGCGCCTCACCTTCTACCATTCACTCCGAGAATGACCAGGTAACCAATTGCTTTAGCAGATAAACGCTCCGCTATTATCAAAACCATGAACCAGATCGCAGAATTCCTTGTTGGATTGCGTAAAGGCGCGCAGCCACGGCCCGCTGCACTGCCGGCGGCACTGGCGCCGCAATCCGAAGCCGAGGCCTACCGCATCCAGATGCAGGTGCTTCAGCAACTCGGGGCTGAGGTGGGCGGGTGGAAAGCGACGCTACCCGACACCTCCGCGGGCTGGTCGGCACCCATCCCGTCGGTCAATGTGCTGCGCGCGGGCGCGCCGCTGGCGCCACCGGCCTTGCGGACTGTCGGTTCGCAGCGTATCGGCATCGAACCGGAAGTCGCATTCACCCTGGGCCACGATTTGCCGGCCGGCCGAAACCATCCGCGCGCCGACGTGCTGCAGGCGATCGCCAGTGCCCACGCCGCCATTGAGCTGTGCGACTGCCGTTTGGCGGACTTCGACTCAGCGCCCCTACTCGACCGATTGGCGGACAATCTGATGAATGAGGGGCTGGTGCTCGCCGCGCCGATGACCGGATGGCAGAGTCTGGATTTCGGGACGCTGCCGCTGCAGGTCAGCGTCAATGGGGAACGTGTCCACGCCGGCGTCGGCGGTCATGCATTGCAGGATCCGCTGATCCCGCTGGTCTGGCTGGCGAATCATCTCTCGCAGCGTGGCATCGCACTGCGTGCCGGCCAGGTAGTGACCACCGGCAGCTTCGCTGGCTGTCGCTGGGTGCCGCCAGGCTCGCGGGTGACGGTGGAGTTCGCCGGGCTGGGCACGGCCACCGTGGACCTCTAGAGCACCTCGTCCCTCGGCAGACCCTCAGGCGGATCCAGCTTCCAGCGCCGGTGCCCCCAGGCCCAGTCGGACGGCGCGCGCTGAAGTTGCGCCTCGACGCGCGCCGCATAGCGACGCGTGAACTCAGTGGGATCGAGCTTCTCGCTGAAAGCCGCGATGGGCTGGAGTTCCACTTCGTAGTGGCCATCGCTCACGCGCTGCATGGCAAGGAACCAGGCGCCGTAGCCATACCGGCCCGCAATCTCGGCTGGACCGGGATAAAAGGCTGTGGTCTGCCCAAGGAACGGCAGCCATACACGCGAGGGACTGGAGCGCGGCATCTGGTCCGCCGCGAGGCCTGCGACATGCGGCCCGCGGGTGCGCAGCAAGACGCGCAGCAGACCCTTCGCCGGCACCATTTGCGCGCCGAAGCGCGAGCGGAGTGCCAACAGGTCGCGCTCGAAGCGGGCGCTGCGCGGCGGCTTGTAGGCGCAGATGAAGGGGCGATATTCGAGCGCGATACGCTGCAGCAGCCACTCCCAGTTGCCCTGATGCGCACTGAGCACCATGGCATGACGCCCCGCCTGCAATTCCGCATGCAACACTTCAGGATTAAGCAGGACCACGCGCGTGCGCAGCTCCTCCTCCGTCAGTGTGGCCAGCTTGAACATCTCGAGCACAGCGCCGGTCATTTCTCGGTAATGACGGACAATCACCCGCTCACGCGTGGCCGCATCCATGCCCGGGAAACAGCGTTTGAGATTGGCGCGCACCACGGCCACGCGGAAACACACCACCCGACGGAGCAGCCAGGCGATGACCGCTGCCAACCCGTACAGCGCGCGCCAGGACAGCGCCGCTGGAATGCGCAACCATCCGGCAATCCGCTTCATGCGAGCAGTGTAGCGAGGGCCTGTGGCCTGCGTTAAGGTATCGCATGCTCTGGCTGAAGTGCTTCCATCTGCTGTTCGTCATCGCCTGGCTGGCGGGCGTGTTCTATCTGCCGCGGATCTTCGTCCACTACGTGGAGGGCCGCGCAGCCGGCGAAGACGTGCGTCGACTGGTCACCATGGCCGGTCGGCTGCACGCTTTCATGACCGTGATGGCGGCGCTGGCGTTATCGCTCGGCACGCTGCTGTGGAAGCTCTTCGCCGACGCCTATCTCGGCGCCAGCTGGCTGCGGGTCAAGTTGCTGTTCGTGGCGGCGCTGATCGGCTACCAGTTCTACTGCCACACACTGCTGACACGGATGCGAAGCGGTGATGATCTGCCCGGTGCCATCGCTCTGCGCTTCCTGAATGAGTGCGCCTTGCTGATCGTGGTGCCGATCCTGATTCTGGCGGTCGTGAAGCCCTTCTAGGGCCGGTAGCGCCCACGCTGCCGGCCGGCAGCGCGGCGCCGATCAACTGAAGATTTCGCGCTGCACGCGCAGGACCAGCCGCACATTGTCTTCGGGCGTGTGC
>CAYFPW010000195.1:0-3107 GCA_964345055.1 uncultured Steroidobacteraceae bacterium
GACCCTGTGATAAATTGACAAACTCAATGTCGGGCTCCAAAGCACAACAGGCGCCACTGGCCGTCATCGTTCTGGCCGCGGGACAGGGCAAGCGGATGCATTCCGATTTGCCCAAAGTGCTGCAGCCGCTGGCCGGCAAGCCGCTGCTTACACATGTGCTGGAATGTGCTGCCACGCTGCAGCCGGCGGCCACCCATATCGTCTACGGCCACGGCGGCGAGCGCGTGCGCGCCGCTCTGGGCCATGCGCTCAGCGTGGGTGACGCATCGTTCCCCCTCAACTGGGCACTGCAGGCGCAGCAGCTCGGTACCGGCCATGCCGTGGCGCAGGCCATGCCCCATGTCAGCGATGAACAGATGGTGCTCGTGCTGTACGGCGATGTGCCGCTGGTGCGTCGCGAGACACTGCAGCAGCTGATCCAGCTGGCCGGACCCAAAGCCGTTGCACTGCTGACAGTGCAGCTCGCTGACGCAACCGGCTACGGTCGCATCGTGCGCAATCGGCAGGGTGAGGTGCAGCGCATCGTCGAGCACAAGGATGCGACTGCCACGCAGCGCCGCATCAACGAAGGCAACAGCGGCATTCTCGCCGCGCCCGCCAAGCTCCTGCGCCGATGGCTGGCAAAGCTTAAGTCTGACAACGCCCAGGGCGAGTACTACCTGACCGACATCATTGCGATGGCCGTGAAGGACAAAGTCAAAGTCCGGCCGCTGATAGCGCCGACACTGGCCGAGGTGCTGGGCGTCAATGACAAGCGTCAGCTGGCCGAGCTGGAAGCGCACTACCGCCGCCAGCGCGCTGATGAACTGATGGCAGCCGGTGTAACGATTATCGATCCATCGCGCATCGACCTCCGTGGTGTCATCACCACCGGACGTGATGTGCAGCTGGACGTCAATGTCGTGCTCGAAGGCCCGGTCCACTTGGGCGATGGCGTGAAGGTCGGTGCCAATTGCGTGATCAGCGCAGCGCGTATCGGCATGGGCACAGTCATTCGCCCGAATTGTGTGATTGAGAATGCGGAAATCGGCGCTACCTGCCAGATCGGCCCCTTTGCCCGCGTGCGGCCGGACACGGAGCTGGCTGATGATGTGCATCTCGGCAATTTCGTCGAGATCAAGAAAAGCCGTATCGGCCGCGGCAGCAAGGTCAATCACCTCAGCTACGTCGGCGACAGCATTGTCGGAAGCCAGGTCAACGTGGGTGCAGGCACCATCACCTGCAACTACGATGGCGTCAACAAATGGCAGACACAGATCGGCGATGGCGCCTTCATCGGCTCAGGTTCGATGCTGGTGGCGCCCGTAAAGATCGGTGCTGGTGCGGTCATCGGTGCCGGCTCGACGATCACCCGCGATGCGCCTGATGATCGCCTGACGCTCGAACGCAGCCAGCAGCGAACCATAGAACAGTGGCGCCGGCCAACCAAGAAAACCTGAATCAGACGGAGTAGCGACTCTCATGTGCGGAATAGTGGCGGCGATTGCCGGGCGCGACGTGGTCCCCGTACTGGTCGAAGGCCTGAAGCGGCTGGAATACCGCGGCTATGATTCCGCCGGCCTGGCTGTGCTCAGCGATGCAGGCAAGGTTGAACGCGTTCGTACCGTCGGCAAGGTGAAGGCACTTGCTGAGGCGCTGGTGCTCGCACCGTTGTCCGGGCAGCTGGGCATCGCGCACACGCGCTGGGCAACGCATGGTGTTCCCAGTGAGCGCAATGCCCACCCGCATATCTCGCGTGACGGTATCGCAGTAGTTCACAACGGCATCATCGAGAATCACGAAGAGCTGCGCGCCGAGCTCACGCACCTCGGCTATGTCTTCACCTCCGAAACCGACACGGAAGTGGTAGCGCATCGCATTCACTACCACCGCGCGCGCCTTGGCGAACTGTTCAAGGCCGTGCGTGCCACCGTGGCCGAACTCGAAGGCGCCTACGCGCTCGCGGTCATCGACCAGAGTGAACCGAACAAGATCGTCACTGCGCGCGCTGGCTGCCCGGTCGTGGTGGGCGTGGGTCAGGGCGAGAACTTCATTGCTTCCGACGTCGTGGCACTGTTGCCCGTGACTCGCCGCTTCATGTTCCTTGAAGAGGGCGATGTGGCAGAGGTTTCGCGGGGCGGTGTACATGTCATCGACCATGAGGGCAAGCTGGTCGAACGTCCGGTGCGAGAGAGCGAGATGTCGTCCGAGGCCGCCGAGAAGGGCCAGTTTCAGCATTTCATGCTCAAGGAAATCCATGAGCAGGCGCGCGCGGTGGCCAACACACTGCAGGAACGTATTGCGGGTGGGCGGCTGCTGGAGCAGGCATTCGGGCCCTCAGCCAATGAGATCTTCAAGCGCGTCCGCGCGGTGCAGATCGTCGCCTGCGGAACCAGCTACCACGCCGGCTGCGTGGCGCGACACTACATAGAGCAGTACTGCCGCATACCCTGCAACGTCGAGATTGCGAGCGAATTCCGCTACCGCAATCCGGTCGTCACACCCGACACCTTGTTCGTGACCATTTCACAATCCGGCGAGACCGCGGATACGCTGGCAGCGCTCCGCCTGGCTAAGCAGATCGGCTATGTAGCCACGCTGACCATCTGCAATGTTCCCGAGAGCATGATGGTGCGCGAGTCCGATCTCGTGATGCTGACCCGCGCCGGCCCGGAGATCGGCGTCGCGTCTACCAAGGCATTCACCACGCAGCTCACTGCGCTGGCCATGCTCACCGTAGCGCTGGCCAAGCACAACGGCGCCGATACGGAGAGCGAGCGCGCACTCGTGCATCAGTTGGTTGAGCTGCCGGGCCTGCTAGAGAAGACACTGCAGCTGGATGCAGCCGTTCATAAGCTGGCACTGAATTTTGCGCAAAAGCACCATGCATTGTTCCTCGGCCGCGGACCGCTGTATGCCATCGCGATGGAAGGCGCGCTCAAGCTCAAGGAAATCTCCTATATCCATGCCGAAGCCTATGCCTCAGGCGAGCTCAAGCACGGCCCGCTGGCGCTGATCGATGACGACATGCCGGTCATTGCGGTCGCTCCGAACAATGAGCTGCTCGAAAAGCTGAAGTCGAACCTGATGGAAGTGCGCGCGCGCGGCGGTGAGCTGTACGTGTTCGC
>CAYFPW010000196.1:0-3078 GCA_964345055.1 uncultured Steroidobacteraceae bacterium
CGACGTCCGGCGAGACGACGATCAGGTTCGGATAGGCCTGACGCCAGATATCGCCGAGCAATACCGGCGAGCCGTAGACGTTGTCCACGGGGATGTCGAAGAAGCCCTGAATCTGATCGGCATGAATGTCCAGCGTCAGCAGCCGCTGCACGCCGGCAGTGACGATCATGTCGGCCACCAGCTTGGCGGTGATCGCCGAACGCGTGGCCCGCGGGCGCCGGTCCTGACGTGCATAGCCGAAGTACGGCACCACCGCCGTGATGCGCGCGGCCGAGGCGCGCCGGCAGGCGTCTGCCATGACCAGCAGTTCCATCAGGTGATCGTTGGCGGGCGGACAGGTGGACTGCACCAGAAAGACATCGCGGCCGCGGATGTTTTCCATCAGTTCGATGTTGCACTCGCCATCGCTGAAGCGCGTGACCTGAGCGCGCCCCACCGGGATGTGCAGATGCCGCGCGATCTCGTTGGCGAGCACCGGGTTGGCGTTGCCTGTAAACAGTGCCAGCGACTGTGAATCCACGCTTCTATGCCTCAGCGATTTCCGATTGACCCAACTCTGAATCGAGACATGCCGCCAGCAATCTGGCTGGGGTGGCAGGATTCGAACCTACGAATGGCGGGATCAAAACCCGCTGCCTTACCACTTGGCGACACCCCATCAAAACATCGTCGCCAGCTGCGAGTGGAGCGGCGAACGCTGCACACCCTTGGCCACGCGACTCGTCCAGCAATCCGGCACGCGCCCCGCGACGCGCTCCGCTGCCGCGACATTATCAAACGCAGCGAAGACGCATGCGCCCGTGCCCGTCAAACGGGACGGCGCAAAGCCCGCCAGCCAGTCCAGTGCCTCAGCCACCTGCGGCACACGTGCGCGAACCACCGCCTCGCAATCGTTCCGGGTGCCCGCATCCAGGCCGGCCCCCGGCGAAAAGGCGCGTATTGTGATGAGGGGGGAATTTCGTGTCAATTCAGGGGCCTGGAAAACCTCTGCCGTGCTGACCGAGACTTTGGGGTGAATCACGACAAACCAGCGCTCCGGAAGCGCCAGCGGGGTCAGTCGCTCCCCGCGGCCCTCCCCCCAGGCCGACTCGCCGCGCACGAACAGCGGCACGTCAGCGCCCAGCTGTAGGCCCAGCGCCGCCAGGCGGTCAACCCCCAGGTTCAGCTGCCACAACCGGTCCAGCACACAGAGCACGGTAGCCGCATCGGAACTGCCGCCACCCAGCCCCCCGCCGGTGGGAATGCGCTTGCGCAGCGCGATGCGGGCGCCCTGTCGGCAGCCACTGGCCTGCTGCAGGAGCCGTGCGGCCCGCACGCAGAGATCGTCCTCCGGGGCAATGCCGGTGGGCCCGGCGATCCGGACGATCGCCTCACCCGGCGTCGGCTCGATCTGCAGCTGGTCGCACCAGTCCAGCAGCTGGAAGGCCGTCTGCAGGGAGTGGTAGCCGTCGGGCTGGCGGCCAATGACATGCAGGAAGAGGTTAAGTTTTGCCGGCGCGGGCCACCACACTCCACCCCCACCCGCACTCACCCGGACACCGTCCAGGTCTGGATCAGCAGGCGCACCCGCACCGACTCGCGCCGGAGGGTGAGCTGCCGGGGAAGCCACAGCACACCCTGGCGCTGATAGCTGTCATAGCTGATCTGCCAGCCGCGCTGCCCGAGACTGGCCAGGCGGTTCTGCGCATCGAACGTGGTCTCGGCCGGACTGGCCGGATCATCGCAGCCGCGCAGCCAGAAAGAGAGACTGGAGAGCGGCGCGTCGAAACCCAGTGCCTGTGACAGCGCTTCCGTTGCAGCACCACCGCGCAGATCGCTGCCGTCGCTCAGACGCAGGTCGAGCGTCTGGCCATCGAATTCGACTTGTACTGCAGTCGTACCCAGTGGGCCGCGCAGACGAAGCGAAGACACTGCCGCTCGCTGCTGCCAGTCGATGCCACCACTGAAGCCGTCATCGCTGCTGGCCACAGCCAGACGACCTGTGAACTGGAACTGCTGCTGAGCCAGCAACAATGCACGTTGCGCAGACCAGCTACTGATGACTTCGACGGCTGCCGGTGGCCGATGAGCGCAGCCGCTCAGCGACAGCACGACCGCGAGCAGGGTCAACGGCCAGAGAAAACGCTTAGGTTGCCGTGCCGCCAAAAACATTGGTGGTACGCGGCTGTGGCACCGGCGCGGACAATTCCGGCGCATATTGGCGGGCCGTGCTGAGCAGCGATTCGTTGTCGGGATCAGCGGCCAACGCCGCACGCCATTGTGCGCGTGCTTCGTCTTTGCGGCCGAGTGCCCAGAGCACCTCGCCATAGTGCGAGCCGATGTCGCCGTCGTGATACATGCGCCAGGCACGCTGCAGATAGGGCAGCGCTTCGGCAGATTTGCCGCGCTTGTGCAGCACCCAACCGACGCTGTCGAGTACAGCGGGATTGTCTGGCGTCGCACGCAGTGCCGTGCGGATCAGGCTCTCAGCGCGACTGAGATCACGCCCATGGTCAGCGAGGGTGAAGCCCAGCGCATTGGTGATCGTCATGTCCTGCGGTCGCAGCTTGTGCAATGCCTCGAGACTTTCAATGGCCGCCGCCGGATCAACGCGCTCTTGATACACGGCGCGCTGATAGGCCAGATCAGGGTGGCCCGGCGCGCCCAGCAGCGCCGTGTCCAGACGGGAAACGGCATCCTGCGGGGCACCGCCGTCTGCGAGCAACGAGGCAATGGCCAGTTCCGCACTGATCCGATCGCGCACCTCGGCTCCATCTTCCGCTGACAGCAGACGAATGGCCTGAGTCCGCTCGCCGTCGCGCAGGAACAGTGCGGCAACACGACGCCGCGCACCGTCATCGAGGCCACTGTGCGCCAGCAGCTGATAGCCCTTCATGGCCGAGTCCACATCGCCCCGGCGCTCAGAGATCACGGACAGGTAGTAGACCGCCAATCCCACCGTGTTACGGTCGTTGAGCAGCTCAGAGAACAACCGTTCCGCAAGTTCATAGTCGGCTCTGGCGTAGGCCAGCAGCGCCAGCCGCCGCGTCGCCTGCACACTGAGGTGCGAGTCTTCACGCAGGAGCTGCAACAGTTCCA
>CAYFPW010000197.1:0-3077 GCA_964345055.1 uncultured Steroidobacteraceae bacterium
TCTACATCTGGTCTTTCCGGGACAAGGGTGCATTCCACGAGGCGGTCACCAATGCCGTCCTCAGCGACCTGGCGAAGCTGCTCTCGCCGCGTTTCATGCGACTGACCGCGCGCTTTAATGTCCGCGGCGGCATCTACACCACGGTTGTCGTAGAACACCGTCAGACGGGCTGGGCGCCAGCGCCCTCTGTCACCCTGCCCTGACGCCAACCGGCTGTACAGCCGCGACGGCACCGGTATAATCGCGCGCCCGGAGCTGTCTGGGCGCAATGTTTGCGCCGCACCGACGTGTCTCGAGGAGTCTGTCATGGCCGGCAAGAAGACTGTGTCGAAGTCCACCGCCAAGGTGAAGAAGACTGCTGCCAAGCCCGCGGCGAAGCCCGCGGCGGCGAAAAGCAAGCCCGCACCCGCCAAGGCCAAGGCATTGCCTTCCAAGCCTTCGGCAGCAGCGAAGCCGCCAGCCGCCAAGACCCCACCCGCACCGAAGAAGCCCGCCGGTAAGCCAGCACCCATCGCGCGCGCTTTGCGCAAGAGCCCCGAGCCCGTGATGCCAATGCCGGTTGGCGACGCCGAAGACATGCACAGCCTTCTGGCTGGGCCGCGCAATGTCAAGCCGTACATTGCCAAACGCGGCGAGCGTTACATGAATGCCGAGCAGTTGCGGCATTTCAAGGACATCCTGCAGAGCTGGAAGCGCGATCTAATGCAGGAAGTGGACCGTACCGTCACCCATATGAAGGACGAGGCGGCCAACTTTCCCGATCCGAATGACCGCGCCACTCAGGAAGAAGAGTTCAGCCTGGAACTGCGCACCCGCGACCGCGAGCGCAAGTTGATCCGCAAGATCGACGAGGCGCTCTCGCGCATCGATGATGGCAGCTACGGCTATTGCCTCGAGACCGGCGAGGAAATCGGCCTCAAGCGTCTTGAAGCGAGGCCCGTGGCAACCCTCACTATCGAAGCCCAAGAACGCCGTGAGCGGCGCGAGCGCCAGTATGGCGACCGCGACGACCGCTACCGCTGATCCGGCGCCCGCCCGATCCGCAGGCGGCCCTTACATTGGCCGCTTCGCCCCATCGCCCACCGGCAAACTGCACGTCGGATCACTGACCACAGCGCTGGGTAGCGCCCTCGAGGCGCACGCCCATGGCGGACGGTGGCGACTGCGCATCGAAGATCTCGACACCCCACGAATACGCTCCGGTGCCACAGACGAGATGATCCGCACCCTCGAGGCCCTCGGCTTCGGCTGGGACGGCCCGATCGTGCACCAGTCGCAGCGCCATGCGGCGTACCTCGAGGCGCTGGAGCGACTGCGGGCCGCAGGCCGCATCTATCCCTGTGGGTGCTCGCGCCGCCAGCTTCAGGAGCAGTTACCCAACCCTGACCACGAGGGCGGATACCCGGGCACGTGCCGGAATCGGCCAAGCGGGCCGCCCCCCTGGGCCTGGCGTTTTCGGGTTCGAGATGGTGCAACGCATCGCATCGAAGACGGCCTGTTGGGACCGCTGCAATGGTCAATGCGGACTATCGGCGATGCGGTGATACAACGACGCGACGGCGTCATCGCGTATCAGCTGGCGGTTGTCATCGACGACGCGGAGGCCGGCGTGAGCGACGTGGTGCGCGGCGCCGACCTGCTGACCAGCACCGCCTGGCAGCTAGAGCTTCAGTCCGCCCTGTTGCTACCCCAGCCCCGATACCTCCACCTGCCGCTGATTGTGGCGGCAGATGGCAACAAACTGTCCAAAAGCGCGGCGGCCATACCGCTCGATCCTGCTCAGGCCGGGGCCTGGCTCCACCGGGCACTGACGCTACTGCAACAGGCCCCACCCGCCGATCTGCGACAGGCCCAACCCAGTGAGATCTGGCAGTGGGCCCGGGAGCACTGGGATGTCAGCAGGCTGCGGGGGATACGCTCGGTGCCGGAGGACGGCAGCAGGGTCGACGCTTATTGATCAACCACCCCTTGGGTTCCCGTCACGCCGCGAGTACTATTGAAGCGTCAAGACTGCACTCGTCCGAATGGAGTTCTTCCATGAGTGACACGCGGATCATCAAGAAATACCCGAACCGGCGCCTGTACGACACCGGTCGCAGTTCCTATATCCGACTCGAAGACATCCATCAGCTGGTCTGCGCCCAGACGCCCTTTCGGGTTCTGGATCAGCGCAGCGGCGCGGATATCACACAGGCGATTCTGATGCAGACTCTGGCGCTGCTCGAGGAGCGTCAGCCTCAGCTGCTGGGCTTAGAAAGCCTGCTGACTCTGATCCGTCAGCATGGAACCAGCGTGGCGGCGGATATTGCAGAACGCATCAGGCAGAGCCTGACGGGTCGCTGAAGCCGGCCTCGAAAGGGCCGGCGGAGTACACAAAACCGGTGCGAGAACCCGGCGCGCTGGTTACCCAGCGCGCCGGCGACAACTTCAGCCCTCGACGTCCCGCATGGAGAGACGCACGCGACCCTGACGATCGACCTCGAGCACCTTGACGCGCACGACATCGCCTTCGTTCAGGCGATCGCTGACTCGCTCAACACGCTCGTTGGAGATCTGCGAGATGTGCACTAAGCCATCGCGGCCCGGCAGAATGGTGACGAAGGCGCCGAAGTCCATCAGCTTCGCAACGCGACCCTCGTACACACGACCCACTTCGACGTCGGCCGTGATCAGTTCGACGCGACGCTGAGCTTCTCGACCGGCTGCACCGCTGACCGAGGCGATCTTCACCGTGCCATCGTTCTCGATGTCTATGGTGGTGCCGGTCTCTTCCGTGATCTGGCGAATCACCGCACCGCCCTTACCGATCACATCGCGGATCTTTTCCGGGTCGATCTTGATCGTGATGATGGACGGAGCCCAGTCGGACATCTTTTCGCGCGACTGCGCGATGATCTTATTCATTTCACCGAGGATGTGCAGACGACCATCGCGGGCCTGCGCCAGCGCGATCTTCATGATCTCCGGCGTGATGCCCTCGACCTTGATGTCCATCTGCAGCGCGGTGACACCATCACGGGTACCGGCCACCTTGAAATCCATGTCGCCGAGATGATCCTCGTCACCGAGGATATCAG
>CAYFPW010000198.1:0-3031 GCA_964345055.1 uncultured Steroidobacteraceae bacterium
AGGAAAAGATCATCACGCTGGAGAAGATGGTCTTCCCGGTGCCGGTCATTTCCGTTGCGGTGGAGCCGCGTACCAAGGTAGACCAGGAAAAGATGGGCCTGGCGCTGCAACGCCTTGCGAAAGAGGATCCATCCTTCCGCGTGCACACCGACCAGGAATCAGGTCAGACGATCATTTCCGGCATGGGTGAGCTGCACCTCGAAATCATCGTCGATCGCATGAAGCGCGAGTTCAAGGTCGAGGCGAATGTCGGCAAGCCGCAGGTTGCCTACCGTGAAACCATCCGCGCCGCGGTCGATGCCGAGGGCAAGTTTGTCCGCCAATCGGGCGGCCGTGGTCAGTATGGTCATGTCTGGTTGAAACTCGAGCCGAACGAACAGGGCAAGGGCTACGAGTTCATCAATGGAATCGTCGGCGGTGTCGTGCCGCGTGAATTCATTCCTGCGGTGGACAAGGGCATCAAGGAAGCAGTTGATACCGGTGTCATCGCCGGTTACCCGGTCGTGGACGTGAAAGTCACGCTGTTCGACGGTTCCTACCATGACGTCGATTCGAACGAAATGGCTTTCAAGATCGCCGGTTCGATGGGCTTCAAGGAAGGTTTCCGTCGCGCCAAGCCGGTGCTGCTCGAGCCGATCATGAAGGTCGAGGTCGTGACACCCGAGGATTACTCCGGTGACGTCATCGGCGACCTCAATCGTCGGCGCGGCCAGATTCTCGGCATGGACGAGGGAGTGTCCGGTAAGGTCATCTCAGCTGAGGTGCCCCTGTCGGAAATGTTTGGTTATGCGACCAACGTCCGCTCCATGAGCCAGGGTCGCGCAACTTTCACAATGGAATTCGCGAAGTACGTCGAAGTGCCTTCGCACATCGCTGACAACATCATCAAGCAATAGCATCCACAGTCTTAAATATCGAGGAATCCGGTCATGTCAAAAGAGAAATTCGAGCGCACCAAGCCGCACGTGAACGTTGGGACGATTGGTCACGTTGACCATGGCAAGACGACGCTGACGGCGGCGCTGACGAAGGTGATGGCCGAGACGCACGGCGGTCAGTTCATGGCGTATGACCAGATTGACAAGGCGCCTGAAGAGAAGGCGCGCGGCATCACGATTTCCACCGCGCACGTTGAGTACCAGAGCCCGGAGCGTCATTACGCGCACGTGGACTGCCCGGGTCACGCTGACTACGTGAAGAACATGATCACGGGTGCGGCGCAGATGGACGGTGCGATTTTGGTGGTGTCTGCGGCTGACGGCCCGATGCCGCAGACGCGCGAGCACATTCTTCTGGCGCGCCAGGTGGGCGTGCCGTACATCGTGGTGTTCCTGAACAAGGCCGACATGGTGGACGACAAGGAGCTGCTGGAGCTGGTGGAGATGGAGGTGCGCGAGCTGCTCTCCTCGTACAAGTTCCCCGGCGACAAGACGCCGATCGTTGTGGGCAGCGCGCTCAAGGCCCTGGAAGGGGACAAGAGCGAGATTGGCGTGCCTGCGGTGATCAAGCTGGTGGAGGAGATGGACAAGTACATTCCTGTGCCGGAGCGTCAGATTGACAAGCCGTTCCTGATGCCTGTGGAAGACGTGTTCTCGATTTCCGGCCGCGGCACGGTGGTGACGGGTCGTATTGAGCGCGGCATCGTGAAGGTGAACGATGAAATTGAGATCATCGGCCTGAAGGACACGCAGAAGACGACGTGCACGGGCGTTGAGATGTTCCGCAAGCTCCTGGACGAGGGTCGTGCGGGCGACAACGTGGGCGTGCTGCTGCGTGGCACGAAGCGCGAGGAAGTGGAGCGTGGTCAGGTTCTGGCCAAGCCCGGTTCAATCACGCCGCACACGAAGTTCGAGTGCGAGGTGTACGTTCTGACCAAGGAAGAGGGTGGACGTCACACGCCGTTCTTCAAGGGTTATCGGCCGCAGTTCTACTTCCGCACGACGGATGTGACGGGTCTGATCGAGCTGCCTGAGAACACCGAGATGGTGATGCCTGGCGACAACATCAAGATGAACGTTGAGCTGATTGCGCCGATCGCGATGGAAGATGGCCTGCGCTTCGCTATCCGCGAAGGTGGTCGCACCGTCGGCGCCGGCGTCGTGTCCAAGGTCCTGAAGTAAAGGGTACGTAGCGGGCTCCGCCTTTGGAGCGGAGCCTCTTGCTGAAAGGATTGGCCCGGTTGCGCGAGCAACCGGGCCGATTGTGGGGCGCGAGCCCCTGTACAGGCCAGTAGCTCAATTGGCAGAGCGGCGGTCTCCAAAACCGCAGGTTGGGGGTTCGATTCCCTCCTGGCCTGCCAGCGCAACGGAAGCAGGATGAACGAACAGATTCAGTCACAGCCGATCGACGGACCGGTCGAGAAGCTCAAGTGGACGGCCGCGATCGCGCTCGTGATCGCCGGCATCGTCCTGTACTACGTCTGGTCGGATCGCGGCAGCGCCGTGCGTTGGGCCAGCATGTTGGGTGGCTTGGTGCTGGGCGTGGGTGTGTTTGCCGCCTCCGCGGCCGGTCGCCGCTTCTTCGCCTTCGTGGTGGAGTCGCGCACCGAGCTGCGCAAGGTGGTCTGGCCGGATCGGCAGGAAACGATGACCACCACCGCTGTCGTATTTGGTTTCGTGGCAATCGCTGGGCTGTTTTTCTGGGCGCTCGACCTGCTGCTTACGTGGGCGACCAATTATCTGACCGGGCAGGGGGGCTGAAGTCATGGCGCTGCGCTGGTACGTGGTACACGCCTATTCAAACTTCGAGCACCGTGTGGCCGAGGGCCTGAAAGAGCGCATCAAGCGCGACGGCCTCGAAGCCAAGTTCGGCGAAATACTTGTGCCCACCGAAGAGGTGGTTGAGATGCGCGACGGCCAGAAGCGTCGAAGCGAGCGCAAGTTTTATCCCGGCTACGTCCTTGTGCAGATGGAGATGGACGAGCAGACCTGGCATCTCGTGCGTGATGTGCCCAAGGTTCTGGGGTTCATCGGCGGCACCAGCGACAAGCCGGCACCGATCAGCGAGCGGGAGGCGAATCGCATCCTGCAGC
>CAYFPW010000199.1:0-3030 GCA_964345055.1 uncultured Steroidobacteraceae bacterium
CTTGGGCGAGAAGTTCTTCTGACCGGTGTTGTACTTGTCGTAGCGACCCGACAGGTTGGTCTCAAGACCCTTCAGGAAGGGCGCCGAGATTTCAAAGCTTCCCGAGGACACTTCACGCGAGCCAACCGCGCCGACAGCGTTGATGCTGACATAGCGGGTGAACGGGGCGGTGATGTTGTCCGGGTTGGCGCTCGGGTTCGAGATGGATTCCTTGCGGAATGACAGGCCAACAGCGGCCTGCAGCGGACCGCCCGGCAGCGTCAGCACATCCTTGCTCAGGAAGGCCTGGCCCTGACCCACGCGTGAGATGGAGTTGTTGATC
Organism: uncultured Steroidobacteraceae bacterium; assembly: GCA_964345055.1. GTDB lineage: Bacteria > Pseudomonadota > Gammaproteobacteria > Steroidobacterales > Steroidobacteraceae > FEN-1191. Next base: position 323 of record CAYFPW010000199.1, read on the forward strand.
TTGTCCGGGGCAATGTAATTGCGGATCGCCTCGCTGTTAAGCGAGGGGTTGACGAAGTTGTAAGCACCCGTCGCAATGACATTGGCAACGTTCTGCGGGATCAGATAGTTCTTGTAGGTCTGCTTGAGCTTGATCTGCGCAAACGTCAGGTCGGCGCTGTAGCGCCAGCCATCACCCACCTCGCCGGAGAGACCAGCGACGCCACGCAGACTGCGAGCATCTGACTGGTAGTTGGTCGGACGATCATAGAGCGAGCGCAAAATGGCGGTCTGACCGTTGCTGGCAAAGGGGTTGTTCGGGTTCAGCACAGCAAACTGCGGGGTACCCGCAGCGGCCGTGGTGCTGCAACCGGAGAAGGTCGGGGCGCCCGTCGTGGTGCCGAAAGTGGCCACGCCGGCGGGGCAGACATAAACCGGCAGAACCACCGGCGACATGGCCACTGAGCGCGGCGAGGTGGTTGAAGACTGGAAGGAGATTGGCGCGCGCGGAGCGTTGGAGACCACATCATAGAAGTTGCCGGTCATGTAGAACTCGCTGTGCGAGCCGACCTTCGCGGTGAACTTGGCAAACGCGCCCGAACGGGTGACACCGGGCGTAATAATTGAAAACTGCTTGCGGAAATCCTGACTGCACTGGCTGCTGGCCCAGGTCGGGCCCGTGTAAAGCGAGCCAGCGACGCTGGGGTTTTGAGTTGCAGTCAGCGTGACCGGAGTCAGACCGGGGAGCAGATTGCAACCGGCCGCGGCATTGAGCAGCTGGTACGCACCCACACGAGATGTGCCGGTGCTGCCGCCACCCGGGGCCACCAGCGGGGCGGTGGTGATGGTGCTGGCGCTCATCGTGCCATTCGTATTGGCACCAAACGCCGTGTAGTTGCCGAGGCAGTTACCGTTCGCGTCGCAGACGCCGGTCTTGTCTGAGCTGTTAAACGGATAGCTCCGATCACGTGCCCAGATCGGATCAGTATTCTGGTATTCCAGAGCACCGTAGAAGTTGTAGCCATCGTCTTTCAGTGAGCCGTTGCCCCACAGAACGTCGGCGCGGCGTTCGGTACCGCCCTTGATGGTGCCCAGACCGGAAGCGTTGAGACGCAGTCCGGAGAACTCCTTCTTGGTGATGACGTTGACCACGCCGGCAATGGCGTCTGCACCGTAGGTGGAGGACGCGCCGTCGCGCAACACTTCGATGCGATCCAGGACCGCATCAGGGATCGTATTCAGATCCACGAAGTTACGGTGGCCGTCGTCAGCCAACGGATAGGGGGCCATACGCAGGCCGTCGAAGATGGTCAGCGTCGACTGCACGGTCAGACCGCGCAGCGAAACCGCATTAGCGCCGTTAGCGAAGTTGCTGCCGGTGTTCCAGCCCTGAGTCATGGCGCCTGCGCCGTTTGCAGACAGACGCTGCAGGCCCTCTGCAACCGTGTTGATGCCACGGAGCTCGAGGTCTTCAGCCGTCAGCACTGACACCGGTGAAGGCGTCTCGGCATCGGTGCGTCGCAGGATGGAGCCCGTTACGACGATTTCCTGCAGCTCATCAGCGTTGGGACCAGGAGCGGCTGCCACAGCGGGCAGACTTGCATAACAGGCGGCCGTAGCGAGTGCTGCCACGGCTGCATGGCGCAGTTGCGGTTTAGTACGTTTCATTATTTGTTAACCCCAGTTGATAAGGACGCGTCAATCAAATTGAAGAAACTCGACTCTGTTGACTTGTCTGCACAATGCCGCTGAATTGAGCACGAGGCCTCCCTGCAGCGGGCATTAGTGCTACAACATTAATATCAGTATGCGCTACTGCACAATCTTTTCAGATTGATGACGTTTTGGCAGCGCTAAATGTTGTTTTTTTACAACAGCCAGATTGTGCTGCGACGCAGTAATTCCGGCGGCTGCTTGATGAGATCGTGCGCCTAACTGGTGCAATGAGGTCTTGGCCCCGACGATTTCAGGGCGTCGAGGGGCGTGTTCGGCTACCGGCTGAAAGTGGCGTGGACCACGGTGTCGCCGACCACGATGCCGCGCGCCGCCGCCTGGCCACCACCAATCTCCAGCACCCCCTTCACCGGCTTATCGCAGCTGATGAAGTCCAGTGACTGTGGAACCGCCTTGGCGCGCACGCAGACGATGCGACCGCGTGCGTCGATAAAGAGCATATCTAGCGGAATAAGGGTGTTCTTCATCCACATCGTCATGATGCGTGGCGTCGGCAGCGGGAACAGCATGCCTTCATCGGCCGGTAGGGCACGGACGAACATCAGGCCCTGCTCCTGCTGAGCATCGGTCTGCGCCAGGTAGATATTGAGCCAGTGCCGACCGCCAGCGGTGCGGATCTCAAGGGTCGAGCGTGCGAATCCCTCCAGACTTTGCGGCGCATCGGCATGGGCGGTGGCGACAAGCACGCCAGCCAAAAGGATTACACACGCCCAGGCGGTGCGGGCGACTGAGAGAAGCTTTTGAAAATGCCGAACGGGTGACATGTACGGACTCCGGATCGTTTAGCGCCATAGCAGCCAACTGAAGATCGTGGCATTCAGTCTACCGTGAGCTGGCATGCCGCATGCAAGCACTCTGCTGCTAGACTCAATTTCGTTCATCGCTAATGGGATGCGCATGTATGCCGCAACTGCTTGAAGTCACCTCCGCGGTCCCAGCTGCGTTGCACCGCTTGCCGGAGCTGGCTGCGAACCTGTTCTTTTCGTGGCACCGGCC
>CAYFPW010000200.1:0-3003 GCA_964345055.1 uncultured Steroidobacteraceae bacterium
CCCAATGGCTCGCGATTGGCCATGGTCGCGCGACTGCCCGACAGCCAAACATCGCTTCTGGTAGTCGACCTCGGCCAGGATCGCGTCACGCCGGTGGGCCGCGTCGAAGTTCCTTACATGCTCAACGTACGGAACTACGGCTGGACCAGCGAAGATCAACTGGTGATGTGGGTCGACATCGATACCAGCCAATTTTCCGACGACAATCAACCCTCCGCGATGTACATCGCCGTGTGGGACCTGAAGACCAAGAAAATCACCGAACGTCGTCAACCCATCAAAGGCGACTTCGATCTGGTTTCGCCCTACCCCATCTCCGGTGATCTGGTGCGTGCGCCATGGGGTGCACCGGGCCATGCGCTGATCACCGAGTGCTCGCACTCCGGCATGGGAGGCGTGAAGCAGCGCACCCGCACCATGGACAGCGGCTTCACCTTCGCGGACCAGTTCGCAGTCCCCGACAGCACCATTCTCTGCAGCCTGTATGACTGGGATGCCACCAAAAACGTCGCTAAGAGCGTCGCGCGTGCCTTCTACGGCAATCCGGTGCGCTTCTTCGCCAGCAGCAGCGGCGAACACATCAAGGCCGAGGGCGTGGACAACTCCGGCAAGCTGGTCTACGGCGAATGGAATGAACAGCACAAGCGCTGGGACAAGATCACGCCGCCGGATCCCGGTGTGCTGCTGGCTCAGACCGATTCCAGCGAGCAGGATTATTCGGCGCTGTGGCGCGTCGTGCACGAGAAGCTTCCGCAGGATCTGGAGCCCGTGGGCACCGTGCTACAGACCTCCGAGACCGGACGACCGGTGGGCATCCAGATGTTCACCCCAGAGCAGACCCTCGCGTCCTTCAAGCCCGAGCTGGCTCTCATCGACGACGCACTGACTCGCTCGATCAAGAACACGCCGTCGATGTCCGACATGCGTCTTGCTTGGGAACACATCACCGAGCCACTGGACCGCGCCGTCATCAGCGTCGATGGCATCAACAACCCCGGTGCCTACCTGATGTGGCGCGCCAATGACCCCTCACTGTTGATGGTCACCGGCCGCCGGCAGCTAGGTGAGGAAAACATCTCGCCCACCACCCTGCACAACGACTGGCTCGAAGGCGGCGTCGTGATCGGCATCACGCCACCGCTGCGCACGCTCAACAGTCAGGGCCTGCTGATCATGCCGGTCATCGCCAGCGACGCTACAACGGCCACCAGCCTGATCGGCCGCTTCAACAGCACTGTCGAGTGGTTCGCGGCAAACGGCATGACCGTGGCGCAGGTGCAGGTGCCAATGCCCGGCACCGAGCCGGGTCGCGCCAACGGCGCAACGTGGCGCGCTCTGGTTGGCGACCGAATCGCCGAAGCGCGTGAACAGGTGCTGCGCCGCCTGAACCTGAACCGCACTGATCCCGTGTGCCTGCTGGGCCAGAATGCCAACTCATATGCAGTCTTGAGCGCAGTGGCCAACAGCAGCGCCGTCGGGTGCGCCGTGGCCATCAATCCGCAACTGGATCGCGAGCAGCTCAAGCCGTGGTCGCGCATCAACACGCTGGATCGTCTGTTCTATCTGAACGGTGACAACACCACGCTCAACACCTGGCGCCGACTGTATGGCGGCCGTGAGGCCAGCGGGGCAGGAATTGCAGATGGCGCGCCAGAGAGCTGGAACTGGCCAGCAGGGGCCAACGTCATGGTGGCCTACGAAATGTACGACGAAAACATGCGGCCGCTGGCAATGGGCGCTGGCAAGTTGTCGACCGCTGTAAAGAAAGCCAACAGCCAGTTCACGCTGTATGACAGCCGCGCCTACGCCACCCGACCCGACCAGTGGCTGACCAACTTCTACAACGACATGCTGAATTTCATTCTGCCTCCGCCGGACAAGCGAAAGCCGAAAACCGGCGAAGTGATCATCATGCCGATCGAGCCGAATGCGAAGCAGATCGTCATGCCCAACCCGCCCGCCTCTCAGTCGGGCGCTGGACAGTCATCAGGCGCTTCACCGGCCCATTGAATCTGCGATGGCGACGTCCGAGGTGATGCCCACCGGCATCACCTCGGATTCATCCGCGTCGCTCGTCCCTCAGCGGTTGACGTTATCGATGGCCCGCTTGTCAGCGGCCAGCGCCGCTTCGTGCAACGCCTCGCTGAGCGTCGGATGCGCATGCATCGTGCGCTGCAGGTCCTCGCAGCTGGCCTTGAACTCCATCGCCACACAGGCCTCGCCGATCAGTTCGCCGGCCATCGGACCGACGATGTGAACACCGAGGATCTGGTCGCTGGCCTTGTCGGCGATCAGCTTCACGAAGCCGGCGCTGGCTTCCATCGCACGCGCACGGCCGCTGGCCAGGAAGGGGAACACGCCGATCTTGTACTCGATCCCGGCGGCCTTCACCGCCTCTTCCGTCTTACCCACCCAGGCAATTTCCGGAGCGGTGTAAATCACTGAAGGGACCAGGTCGTAGTTGATGTGCGCATGCCGACCGGCGATACGATCCGCAACAGCCACGCCTTCGTCCTTGCCCTTGTGCGCCAGCATCGGACCACGCACGCAATCACCCACGGCCCAAACGTTTTCCACACCTGTAGCGCAGTTCTCATCCACATTGATGAAGCCGCGCGCATCGATGGTCACGCCCGTGCCATCGGCCAGCAGGCCGGTGGTGAAAGGACGGCGACCCACGGCGACGACCACCTTGTCGACCACCAGCGTCTGCTCACCCTTGGCGTCGGTGTAGCGGACGGTGACGCCATCGGCACCAGGCGTTGCGCCGGTGACCTTGGCGCCGAGGCGGATATCCAGCCCCTGCTTCTTGAAGTGTCGCGCAGCCTCGCTGGCAACCTGACCGTCAGCAACGGCGAGGAACTTGTCCAGCGCCTCGAGCACCACCACTTCGGCACCCAGCCGGCGCCATACGCTGCCCAGTTCCAGACCGATCACACCGGCACCGATCACGCACAGGCGCTTGGGCACCGCATCCATCTCGAGCGCATCCCACGAATCGAG
>CAYFPW010000201.1:0-3000 GCA_964345055.1 uncultured Steroidobacteraceae bacterium
CCAGCGTGGCATGAACTGGTAAGCCGCCTGCACATACCATCCTGACTGGCTTGAATGATAGGCACCCGCACTGCCGATACCCGTCGTGTTGAACGACAGGGTGCCGTCCTCGGTGCGGCGTATGTATTCCGCGATCAGCTTGAGATTTCGGTACACAACGTTGCCGTTGGGCGACCACTTCCATACGAGATCCAGACCCCACATGCTGCTGTCACCGGTGAATGCATTGACCACTGCAGCACCCGTCGAGTTCAGATCCTCGTAAGGTCTGTTCAGTGCCTGAGTCCGACGGTACGAGGCGCCGATCCGGTAGCTACTGCCAAGGCCGATGTCATCGCCGACATGCAGGAACGCCAGGGTCGAATTCAGGCTGTTGGTATTCCTCTCGGAACCCGGAAAGCCCGCACCTCGGCCGGTCTCGGCACCCAGTTCGACGAACAGCGGGGTTGGAGCGAGCCAGCGCGCCTGCAGCCCGTCCTCCTGCAGCTTGCCGCCAAAGAAAGCCTGATGCACCAGCGGCGCATCAGTGAAATCCCAAGCATGCGCGTGCTGCTCGTTCAGGTACCCAAAGCCCGACAGCATGCGGCCAAGCTTGAGGCTCACGCCTGGCACCAGTCCGGCGTTCTGGATCACACCTTCCTCGACGGACACCGTATTTTCGCCGCTGACGGACAACACAAAATAGCCCGACAGATAAGGATCGATATTAGCCGACAGCGTCAGCTCGGACTCGCCGATGCTGAAGCCGCGCGCGCCAGGTCCGACCTCCTCGCCACCGGGTATGAAACCACCGATACGATAGTCCTGCGGATCGAGCTGCTGGTGACTGTACTGCCCGCTCACGATCAGTGAGATGGCGGGATTGAAGGCATTGGCCGCTGTTGAGCGAGCATCATCCGCGGCTACGCCAGATACCGGCACTGCCATGGATACACCTATGGCAACGGCCACAAGCGTGTTTCTGAACATGGTATTCCCCTCTGAAGAATAAAATGCGAAGTAGCGCCTCGGTCATTCCGCAGGCGCGATCACGATCAATTCAGAGGAGCTGAGGAGGTCCGCGGGATTGGAAAAAAAACCGGTCGTGGGACTTGAAGGCAACGGCTCGGACGATAAACCCAACCAGAGGCTTATCCAGAACAAAGACTGCTGGCAAGCTGAGCGGCGCGGCACCGGAGAGCTTGTCAAAACTGGCACAGCTATCGCAGGCCTTGCTGCGACTCGGCAGTTCCTTGTCGGCACCACTCTTCGCGATGTGGGTCACCGCATGCGCATAGGCTGCCTGCTGAGTGACCAGCAAAATCAACAACAGCAGCTGCACCAGCGCGCGCCGCGCGGCCATGGGAGCGAAAAAGTGAGCCCTGCCCGTCACCCGATCAGTGTAGCGCCGAGCGGCAGCCGGAACAAACAAGTCCCTCTATTGATGTCCGGCAGCAACACAATGGACCCGGGTTCAGACAGCGCGCCGTCTCGCCTCGGGTCGGGGCTCGGGTGCCGCGAGCGGCGGAAGCGTCCCGAAGGGCACGGACTGCCGCATGGTGCGTTCGATATCACGCAGCAGACCGGCTTCGTCCGGCGAGACCAGCGAAACCGCGGCTCCGGAGGAGCCGGCACGCGCGGTGCGACCAATGCGATGCACGTAGTCTTCCGGAACATTCGGCAGCTCAAAGTTGACGACCTGCGGCAATTCCTTGATGTCGAGCCCGCGGGAAGCGACCTCGGTGGCCACTAATGCCCGGAGCCGACCAGCCTTGAATTCGCTAAGGGCACGCATGCGTGCCGACTGGCTCTTGTTGCCGTGAATAGCAGCAGCACTGATGCCGGCTGCCTCAAGCTGCTGGGCGAGGCGATTGGAGCCATGCTTGGTGCGGCAAAAGACCAGCGCCTGCTGCCAGGGACCTTCGTCGCCGACACCGTTCTGGAACAAGTGCACCAGCAGCTGCCGCTTCTGCTCCTTCGGCACCCGATAGGCCAACTGCGCCACCCGTTCAGCTGTGGTGTTGCGGGCTGCAACCTCAACCTTGACCGGATCGCGCAGCATACCCGCCGCCAGACCACGGATATCCTCGCTGTAAGTAGCCGAGAACATCAGACTCTGACGCTGAGCCGGAAGCAGCTTGAGGATGCGTTTGATGGAGTGGATGAACCCCATGTCGAGCATCCGGTCGGCTTCGTCGAGCACGACACAACGGATACCGCGCAAATCGCAGTGCCCCTGCTGGCACAAATCAAGCAGCCTGCCGGGCGTGGCAATGAGGATGTCGCAACCGGCCTTCAGGCCATCGATCTGCGGGCGCTCGCCGACGCCGCCGTAGATGCAAAGGGCGCGGTGCGGCTTGTGCGCTCCATAGGCCTTCACGTTGTCTGCAACCTGCGCTGCCAGCTCCCGCGTCGGGACGAGGATCAGCACACGGGGCAACACTCCGCGCTCATGGCCAAGCTTCTGCAAAATCGGCAGCACGAAGCTGGCGGTCTTGCCGGTACCGGTCTGTGCGCCGGCGAGAACATCGCGATCGGCAAGCACAGCGGGAATAGCGCCGGCCTGGATGGGAGTGGGAGTGGTGTAGCCGCGCGCGGCAACAGCACGCAATAACTCGGGTTCGAGCCCGAGACTCTCAAATGTACTCATGGGATGACCTGCAGATTACACAAATTGCTCCCTCCTTGCCCGACAATCTCCTAGGCAAACCGCCTCCCCCGCCGCACCCATCGCAGCCGGGATTATCCAGCCAGAGATCGACTATCCTTACCCACGATGCTCCGCAAGCTGAACAGATCCATTTCAGTACCCATCGTACTGAGCACGATTGCCGTCTTGCTCACGGTCACCATGCTCATCGGCTGGATACTCGTGATCCGCGATAACTGGTCTGTCACCCGCGCGTTCTGGAGCAACCGCTGGCTGATGGCCGGCGGCATCGTGTCACTGGCGGTGGTGATGTGTGTCGTGGTGCTCTTCAGCGTTTCGCTGGTACGCGAAATCCTCGAGGGCCGTCGTCA
>CAYFPW010000202.1:0-2983 GCA_964345055.1 uncultured Steroidobacteraceae bacterium
AAGGCCTGAGACCAGCAGAGTTGCGCGATGGAACGCTTTCATGGATGCACTCGCCTAACGATGGATGGATGCACTGGCCGACAGCGAATCGGCTTGCCAGCCGCCGCCCAGCGCCTTGCTGAGATTGATCAGCGCCAGCATATGTGCCAGCCGATAAGCGCTGGCCTGATCGCGGGCAGCGTGAAGCATACGTTGCGCTTCAAGAACGCTCAGATAATCGCTCGAGCCGGCCCGGTAGCGCAGCTCCGCACCCTCGAATGCGCGTGTGCTCTGCGTGATGCTTTCGTCTTGTGCTGCGCGTTGCTGGTTCAAATGCTGGAGAGCGGACAGCGCGGTTTCCACATCGAGCAGGGCATTGCGAATCGCTGTTTGGTAATTCGCCAGAAGCTCCTGCTCGCGGGCCGTGGATTCTTCGCGCAGCGCCTGACGACGCCCGCTATCAAAGATGCTTTGCATGACGCTCGCGCCCACGGAGAGCGTACTGCCGGCGCCTTCGAGTGTGAGCACTGCAGCCTGGAGCGCGGGGTTCTGGACACCGCCGTTAGCTGTCAATGCAACGGTTGGAAATAAAGCGGCCTGTGCGGCGCGAACGTCGGCGTGCGCCGCTGCAAGATTGGCTTCGGCCGCGAGCAGGTCCGGTCGCCGCGTCAGCATTTCCGCCGGCAGACCGGCAGTGACAGCCGGTTCCTGCAGCGCTGCCAGTGACAGACCATTGATCTCGAAGTGCTCAGGATCGTGACCGGAAAGCACCGCCAGAACGCCGCGCTCGGCCGCTTCCTGTTGCTGCAGTTCAGGCAATGCCAGCTCTGCATTGGCCACCATGGCACGCTGTGCGGCCACTTCCACGGCGCTGGCCTTGCCAGCCGTATAGCGTGACTCCGTGGCCTGCAGCACCTGACGCGCGGTTTCTAAATTGGCTGAGGCGATCGTCAGCCGCTCGCGCAGCGCCAGCACACGAAAATAGCTGCTAGCGATGCTGCTCTCGAGAGTCAGCCACAGTGCTTCACGATCACTCCGACTGGCTCGCGACAGCGCTTGTGCGGAATCCGCAGTCGCACGGTTACGACCCCAGAAGTCGATCTCATAGCTGGCCGAGAGTAGCGCCGCCCAATCGGTTTCGCGGCCGGTGGTTCCACCGGTGCGGCCAGTGGACCGTGTGATATTGCCACCCGCCTGCACCGTGGGAAGCAGCGCACTGCCGGCAGCGCGGGCACGTGCATCCGCCTGAAGGATGCGTGCCTGCGCCGCCGCTAGATCCGTGTTGTGAACCCGTGCGTGGGTGATCAGTGCGATGAGTTCGTCGCTGCCGAAGCCGCGATACCAGCCACCGTTGGCGGCGTGGTCGGCCTCGTTGACGACCCAGGTCGATGACGCCTGCTCGAAGTGCGCGGGCAGGACAGGCTTTGCAGGCGCTGTTTCAGAGCCCGTTTTCGCCAGAGTTGTGCAGGCCGTGCAAACCAATGCGGCGGCCAACAGACCCAACGCACCGTTCAGGGTGTTCGCGACGCGACTCGGCACAGAAGACATCTCGGCTCTATTCTCCACGGGAGACAGACCGAACAGACTATACCGGTATTGTTGCCTGTTTGTTTCCGGCCCGCTGACTGGGGTTGGCTAGCCGGCCGAGATGTCAGATTGTGGGCGCGTGCGCCAGAGGAGCAGAACGCCCACAAAGAGCAGTCCGCTCAAGGCAGTGCTGGCGTTCAGCCCGATGCCGAGCTTCTCGTGTTCCGCCAGCAGATCGCCAATCGCCGTGCCAGCCGTGCGTGCGATGCAGACAGTGAACCAGTAGGCCAACAGCGTCAGGGCGGCAGCCCTGCGGTTGAACACCAGTACGACCAGCAGCACCGCCAGCAGTGCCGCGGAAGCAACTCCTTGTCCCATGAGTCGCTGCAAGGCATCGCCCAGTGCCGTACCCAGTACACCGGCAGCCAGCATCGCCGTCCAGTAACGCACGTCGGTCTGTGGCAGACCGCTCCGGCCCGCCGCACTGCGCGCACCACGCCAGACTACGGCTGCGATCACCGCTGCCAATCCCGCTGAGAGTGCAAACCGGTTCCAGCCCAGGTAATGGCGGCCGCAGAGGTAATCGGCGATGTTAGTGGCGCCGGTTCGGATGACGATGATGGCCAGCCAGTACCAGGCCTCATGCCTGCTGTTATCGCGCCGCTCGAGCAGATAAGCCAGAGCCACGATCGCTGCGAGAATTGGCAAGCCACCGAGGATTCCCAGACCGCTGTCATGCGCATAGAGATCGCCTAGATTCGTGCCAAAGACGCTGGCCAGTGTGATGGCGGTCCAGTAGCGGGCGTCGATACGGGGAACGTGCAGGTCTTTCATTGCTGTTCTCGGACTGCGGGGAATGGATGCAGTGTGAAGAAGCCGGCTGTGGCAGGCAATTTTCCTGGTGTGAATAAATGTCAGGGATCGGAGCGAGTCATGCGCAGGAGGGCTGCCCTGCCGGATCTCTCCACAGATATCGTCTTCCTTGCCGAAGCTTTCATCAAATATGACTGTCGCGGCCTGCTGACTCCGGCAGAATCCTTGCCACATTCGCTGTCGTCATAAATTCTGCCCTTGGGAGACTCCGTCATGTCCGATCGTGTCCTTGCCGCACTCGCATTGACCTTCCTCTCGTCTCTTTCGCAGGCCGCGTCCGGGACCGCGCCGGTCTTCAAGGTGAATCAGGCCGAACTGGGCGGCGATGGCGGACATGACTACATCACCGCCGAGCCGGGCACCGGGCGAGTGTTCGTTTCACGTGGCACACATGTGATGGTCGTTGACGGTCCGAGCGGCAAGATCATCGGCGATATCCCTGATACGCCTAATGTGCATGGTGTCGCGCTGGCGAAATCGGCCAACCACGGGTTCACCACCAACGGCGGCGACTCCACTGTCACGATGTTTGATCTGAAGACTCTGGCCGTGCTCAAGCGTATCCCGGTCGCCGTCGGCGGACTGGATGGCATCATGTATGACG
>CAYFPW010000203.1:0-2970 GCA_964345055.1 uncultured Steroidobacteraceae bacterium
TGCGTGCCTCGTATGATCCGAATCAGAGCGAGTCAGTCGCCGATGTCGTGCTGTCGGGGCCGCTCAGTGACACGGTGGGTGGGCGTTTGGCGGTTCGTAGCCGCTCCAGCGCGGGCTATATCAAGAACGCCACGATCGGTGGCACTGAGCCGAAGCGTGATGAGGGGAGCGGTCGCCTGACCCTCGACTGGAAGCCCTCTGATCGTCTGGATGCCTCACTGCGCCTTGAGGGTGGCAATTTCAGCACCAATGGTCGTCAGGTCGAGATCTTCAACGAGACACCCAGCGGGAATCCTGCATTTGGTGGACTGACCTACTCTCAGATCGTCTCGGGTGCGGCACTCCCCCTGGTCGGACTGCCGACCGGCCTGCCTCAGGGCACCAGCCCCTCGGCAGCCAACAACGTCATCGACTATGTGCGTAGCAGCCAGGGCGATACCAGTCGGCTCAACAACCAGGAGGCCGGTCTTACGGTCAATTACGCGCTTCCGAACAAGCTGACGCTGACGTCGGTGACCGGTTACAGCGGCTACGGGCTGATCGAGACCTGCGACTGCGACTTCACTGGTGCAACCGTGTTCAGCGCTGGCGTGAAGGAAGACTACACGCAGTTCAGTCAGGAACTGCGTCTGACTTCTCCGAAAGAAGATCGCCTTGCCTGGATCGGCGGCGTCTTCTATCAGCGCTATGACCTGAACGAAGGTGACTACCTGTTCCTGCCCTACAACAGCCTTGCGATCCCGGTGCTGTCGCTGAATCCGGCGCTGGGTCCGACGGCCGGACTGCGTCAGGCCAATGCTGCTTTGTTCTCGAATGTGGTCAACCCGCGCGCCTTTGAGCAAACCAGCAAGCTACTGTCTGGCTTCCTGCAGGGCACGCTGCGTGTGAATGACCGTGTGCGTGTCACGGCCGGCGGTCGTTACAGCAAGGAAGACAAGACGGGTTCACGTGTCACCACGCTCAACGCGGGAATCGGTGGCCCGGTTCTCCCTGTGACTTTTGGCTTCCCGGGTGGTCCGAGCAACTACACCCTGTTCGGTGCCGTGCTTGGCATCGTGCCGCACAGCCTGTCTGGCAAGCGTTCCGAGAACAATTTCTCGCCGCTGGTGAACGTGCAGTGGGACTTCAGCACCAACGCGATGGCCTATGCATCGGCTTCGCGCGGCTACAAGTCAGGTGGTTTCGATGCCCGCTCGAACAAGCCGCCGGTTGATGGTGGCACGCCGCTGAATAGCGGCACCTTCGAGTTCAAGGATGAGCAGGCCACCACTCTTGAGGTCGGCGTGAAGAGTCGTGTCAACAGTCGCCTCGAGCTCAACGGCGATGTGTTCTACACCGACTATAAGGATCTGCAGACCACATCCTTCGATGGAGCCATTGGCTTCAACGTTGGCAATGGCTCGGCCAAGGTCAAGGGCGCTGAGCTCGAAGGTCGCTGGCAGGCAACGTCAGCTCTGCGTGTGAATGGCACGCTCGCCCTACTGAACTTCGAGTGGACCAGCTACTTCGGTCAGTGCGCCTTCGGCGTCACGCCGATCGCCACGGGCCCGAACGCTGGCAACTGTGACCACAGCGGGGAGTCCAACCAGCTGGCGCCGAAGGTGACCGGCATGCTCGGCGCGCAGTACGACTGGCATGTCAGTTCAGCAGCGGTCCTGCGTGCCGGGGTGGATGTCGCCTACAGCAGCAGCTACCTGCTCAACCTGAACCTTGATCCCAACGCCACCCAGCGCGCTTTCACCAAGGTGAATGGCCGTCTGGAACTGGCCGGCAACGGCAGCAATCGCTGGGATCTGGCGTTGGTGGGCCGCAACTTGGCCAACCGCGCGACGGTGAGCTATGCGGGTGACACGCCGCTGGCTGCGAAGCTGTTCTCGGCTCGCAGCTACTACGGCTTCGTCGATGCGCCGCGTTCGGTGGCGCTGGAAGCCCGTTACCGCTTCTGATCGTTATTGGCCTGGGCGGCGTCGAGCGCGTCGAGATAGCGCACGCCGCCCAGGCTACTCATCTGGCCCAGGATCCAGTCCCGGCGTGACTGCAGGTACGCCGAGGGCGCCTCCGCATGCAGTCGGGTGGGGCTTGGCAACACAGCAGCCAGAAGGGCGGCCTGCTCACGATTCATCTTGCTGGCCGGTCGCCCGAAGAAGTGTCGTGAAGCCGCTTCGACCCCGTAATACCCAGAACCGAACTGCGCGGTGTTCAGATACACCTCGAGAATACGCTCCTTCGGCCACAGTATCTCGATCAGCAGCGTGAACGCAGCTTCCACACCCTTGCGCAGATAGCTGCGACCCGACCAAAGGAACAGGTTTTTCGCCACTTGTTGCGAGATGGTGCTGGCGCCGTGGACGCGCCGGCCGGCGGCATTGCGGCGCACCGCTTCACGAATGGAGCGGAAGTCGAAGCCGGTGTGGAAAGGGAACAGCTGGTCTTCGGAGGCGATCACCGCCACGGCCGCATGTGGCGAGATCGCTTCAAGGTCGACCCATTCGTAGTGCGTGCGATAGGCGCGGTCGCCAGCGCGCCAGGCATCGATACGCGCCTCGATCATGAAGGCGCTGGTGGGCGGGTGCACCCAGCGAAGCAGCAGCACCAATCCCACCACAAGCAGCAGCACGCATAGCACCAGCTTCAGCAGCCAGCGCAATGCGCGCACAAGCATCGGCTGGTGACCGCCGGTCAGGCGCGGCGCGCTGACAGGATCACGACGTCTTCCAGCGGCGCGTCGGTGTAACCCTGTCGGCGTCCGGTGGCGAGCGCCGCGATCTGGTCGATCGTTTCCATGCCGGCGGTGACACGGCCAAACACCGCGTAGCCGTGGTTGCCGGGACGGTAATCGAGGAAGTCGTTGTCCGTGAGGTTCACGAAGAACTGTGAGGTCGCGCTATGCGGCGCGTTGGTGCGCGCCATCGACAGCGTGCCGCGCAGATTCAGCTGGCCGTTGTCCGCCTCATTGCGGATCGGGTCACG
>CAYFPW010000204.1:0-2958 GCA_964345055.1 uncultured Steroidobacteraceae bacterium
TTTTGGCAGGTGGAATACCCGCCACAGTTCGGCCTTCCCGAAGATTCCGCTATCATCACGTCCCTGTTGCCGGATACGGCACATCGACGGGAAGACCACTGATGTCATGGTTTAAAAAGATTGTGCCCTCGCGGATCCAGACGGAGCGCCGCTCACGCTCGGTACCGGAAGGTCTCTGGGTCAAATGCCCGGCCTGCGATTCGGTGCTCTACCGCGCCGAGCTGGAGCGCAATCTCAATGTCTGCCCGAAGTGTAGTCACCACATGCGCATTGGAGCGCGAGCCCGTCTCGCGTCCTTCCTGGATCCGAATTCCACGCGTGAACTCGGCGCCGACGTTTGGCCCGAGGATCCGTTGAAGTTCAAGGACAGTAAGCGCTACAAGGATCGTCTCGCGCAGGCGCAGAAAGCCATCGGCGAGAAAGATGCGCTCGTAGCGCTCGCCGGTAAACTGCATGGAGACCCGCTGGTTGCCTGTGCGTTCGAGTTCCAGTTCCTCGGCGGCTCGATGGGTTCGGTGGTCGGTGAGCGTTTCTGGCGTGGCGCACAGGAGGCGCTGCGCACTCGTTGCCCCATGGTCTGCTTCTCCGCCACTGGTGGGGCGCGCATGCAGGAGGCGCTGCTGTCGCTGATGCAAATGGCCAAGACCAGCGCCGCGCTGGCACAGCTGTCCGCCGCCCGTTTGCCCTTTGTCTCCGTACTGACCGACCCCACCACGGGTGGCGTCAGCGCCAGTCTGGCAATGCTGGGTGATCTCAATGTGGCCGAGCCGCGCGCGCTGATTGGCTTCGCGGGTCCGCGCGTCATCAAACAGACCGTGCGTGAAACTCTGCCCGAGGGCTTCCAACGTTCGGAGTTCCTGCTCGAGCACGGCGGACTGGATCTGATCATCGATCGGCGCGATCTGCGCGATCGACTCGCCGTGCTGTTGCGACTGCTGATGAAGCGGCCGCCGCTCGCGGCCGCCTGACGCTCAGCAGCCGGGATGGCGCGCAGTTTGGCGCAATGGCTGGAGTGGCAGCAGCACCAGCATCCGCGCGCTATTGACCTGGGGCTTGATCGCGTACGCAGCGTCGCGGAGCGCATGGGCCTGTTGCCATTGCGTGTGCCTGCGGCCATCGTGGCGGGCACCAATGGCAAGGGTTCCACGGCCACTACGCTAGCCTCGATGCTGTCGGCGGCGGGACTTCGCATCGGGCTATTCACCTCTCCGCATCTGGTGCGTTACAACGAGCGCATCCAGCTCAATGGTCGCCCGGTCGACGATGCCAGCCTCTGCGCTGCCTTCGAACGCATCGCAGACTGCGCCGGTGACGTCTCACTCACGTTCTTCGAGTTCAATACGCTGGCGGCACTTGAGGTGTTTGCGCGCAGTGCAGCCCAGGTCATCGTGCTGGAGGTGGGGCTCGGTGGCCGACTGGATGCCACCAACATCGTGGATGCGGACGTGGCCGTGTTGTGTTCAGTCGGTATGGATCACACGGACTGGCTCGGTGATTCGCTCGAACTGATCGGCCGTGAGAAGGCGGGCGTGTTTCGCGCTGCCCAGCGTGTTGTATTGGGTACCTCGGCGCTGCCCGCCAGCGTCTTCGAGATCGCCACAGCGCAACGCTGCGCGGCGCGTGTTGCCGATGAAGACTTTGGCTGGTCGGTGCACCCTGATGGGACCTGGCGTTATGACCTGCGCGGCCCGTCACCCGCGCAGCTGGAGTCACTGCCGGCACCGCGACTGACAGGCGAGATCCAGTACCGGAATGCGGCCACCGCGCTGACGGCTTGGTATGCCCTCCATGAGGCCCGGCCGGAGGCTGTGCCGGTGCCGCGCGTTTCAACAGTGCATGAAGGCCTGTTGCGCGTCAGCCTGCCCGGTCGCATGCAGATGCTCTCGCGAGGGGCGGAATGGGTGCTCGATGTCGCCCACAATGTTCCCGCTGCTGAAATCTTTGCATCCGCTCTGCGGAAGCGTGGTCCGGTGCGGCGGACCATTGCGATCTTCGGCATGCTGGGCGACAAGGACATATCGGGTGTGGTGCGCATCCTCGATGGTCTGGTCGACGAATGGTGGCTGTGTCCCACTGCTGATGGGCGTGGGCTCGATGCGGCGCAGCTGGCGCTGCGCATGGGCTCGACCCGCGGAGAGCAGCGTCACTTTGCATCGGTGGAGGAGGCGAGTGCCCAGGCTTTGACGGCTGGCTCGGCCGACGAGCGAGTGCTGGTCTGCGGCTCGTTCCACGTTGTGGGTCCGGCATTGCGCTGCCTTGGGCTATAATCACCACCCGTTTGGCAGTGGGCCGGTGTCGCGTTGGAAGATCGACTGAAAGAACGGTTGACGGGCGCCATCCTCCTTCTGGTGCTGGTGGTCGGGCTCGTCCCCGAGATTTTCCGTGGCGAGCATTCCAGCTTGTCGGCCGCGAGCGGCACGGCCGCTGACACTAACCAGCATCTCTACACCATCGACCTCAAAGACGCCAAGCCGGCGCCCGACGAGACCGTGGTCGCGACCCAGCCGGCGACGTTGCCAGCCGAGGTGGAGGCCCCGCCGGAACCGCGCCAGCCAGTACCGCCTGCGGCGTCGGCCCCTTCGACCGGGGCCAAGCCAGGACCTGCAGCCGTGGCACCTGCAGCTGCACCCGCGGCCAGCCACAGTGCGAGCTCGGCCTCTTCAGCCCATTCGCCCGCCCATCCACCGGCCAAGGCAGAGGCCGGCTTTGCGGTGCAGATTGGTTCATTCAGCAGCCGCGACCACGCCAACACATTGCTCCAGCAGGCGGCCAAGAAAGGCGTGCGGGTGGTGATCGTCGGTCCTGATGAGCACGGCGTCTTCCGGGTACGGTCGCCCGTGGTGCATACGCGGCAAGAGGCCGTCACGATCCAGGACAGGCTTCGGGCACAGGGTCTCAAGGGTGTGATCGGGCCGGCCAATTGATGCGCCTCGCTGCAGCCGAGGTCATGTAGAATTC
>CAYFPW010000205.1:0-2955 GCA_964345055.1 uncultured Steroidobacteraceae bacterium
CACGGGCCGCAATCGGAACTGAAACTGTCCGCAACTGTCGTTATGCTAGGCACTGGAAACGGGTAAACCGGGCTCATGGCCTGCCTCACCCGGAACTGAGGAGTCATCTCTTGTCCCAAGTGTCCAATGCGCGCGGCATTCGCGCCCTTTTCGCTTGCATCCTGGTGTCTGGCTTCGTCGTGCTGTCTGCCTGCAGCAGCGGAAACCGGAACCGCGGCGTCAATGCAACCGTCGGCACCAACACAGGCACTTCGACCGCGGGCGTGACGGTCAGCCTGACCTCCTCAACCGGCGTGGTAACGCTGAACGCCGGAGAGAGCCTTACCCTGACTGCAACGGTGGACAACGACACCAACAATGCGGGAGTGACCTGGAAACTGTCCGGCGATGGCGCTCTCAGCGACGTGACAAGCACCACGGCGACCTACACGGCCCCGAGCTCCCTGAAAGGCACCTCCACACCGGTCATTTCGGCGACTGCATCGGCCGATACCACACAGGTCGCAACGGTGACGCTGCTGGTCAGCGGCTACCCAGTCATCTACCAGACTCCGCTGTTCCCGGCGAACGTCAGCGTTGCTTACACCGGGTCCGTCGCAGCGCATGGCGGCACCGCTCCTTATACCTGGTCAGTCAGCTCGGGCACGCTGCCCGACGGCCTGTCACTGTCAGGCAGCACGACCTCAACGGAAACGATCAGCGGAACGCCCACAACGACCGGCAACGCCTCCTTTACGCTCAAGGTCACGGACACCAACAGCAACTCGGCAACGATCGACATGACGCTTGCGATCAATCCCGCGTTGAGCTGTCTGCTGAACGGTCGTTATGCCTTCTTTTCCACCGGCGTGAGCAATGGTCAGATTGGCGTGCGCGCGGCCAGCATCAACGTGGATAACACCGGCGCCATCACCGGTCTCGTCGACCGAAAGGACTCCACACTCACGACCAGCGGCGAAAGCTGGTCTGGCAGTTGCACCAACCGTGCGGGTAACAGTGGGCAGCTGGCCCTGACCGGCGCCACGGATTCGCCGACCTTCAACTTCTCGGCGACCGGTTCGTTGCAAATGGCACGCCTGCAGCTCATCAGCGGCAGTGATTTCGCCAGTGCGGCCGGTCAGCTCTATCAGCAGACACCCTCTGACTTCAACCTCACCAAACTGGCGGGCAACTACGCCTTCGGATTGCTGGGCGCAGAGGCCAACGGGCTGCATGCCGGCTATGTGGGACAGCTGGTGGTTGCAGCCAATGGCACCGTGACTGCCGGGCGTATCGACTCGAACACCGGCAGCGCACTCAATGGCGCAACATTGACCGGTGCATTGGGCATACCCGACGCCAATGGTCGCGGCACACTGCTCCTCGCCGGAGGCAGCCAGACACTCAAGTTGGCCTACTACATCGTGAATGCTTCACGCTTGTTGGTGGTGAGCTCGGATTCTTCAGCCTCTGCGCCGATACTGGCCGGCTTTATGACGCGCCGTGACGCGACGTTCAATGCCAGCTCACTGGCAGGCTCATCACTGCTCACGTTATGGGGCACTTCCGGAACGATCCAGCCGGCAGCGGTGCTCAGCGCCGGGCTCCTGTCGGGTGCCAACGCGAGCGCCGGGACCTTAAACATGGTCCTCGACAACGCCAATCGCGGCACCAGCGAGGCCGGCGTCGTGCCCACAGCGACCCGATACAGCATCGAGACAGACGGCCGTATCACGGTGAATTTCACCACCGGTACAACTGCCCGTCAGCTGGTGGGCTATCTGGACAAGACGTCCAATGGTTACTTCGTTGAGAAAGGCAGCAGCGCCGGCAGCGCGGGGCTGCTCGAGGCACAGGCCCCCGGGCCCTTCTCCAACACCGTGCCAGGTCTGTTCGTGGCCGGCACTCAGTTTCCGCAGACCTCAGCGCCAGTTGCCCTGATGCCCATCACCTACCTGGACTCCGGCACCATCAGCTCAGCCAGCGCATCGGGCTATGTGGGAATCGATGCAAGCACGGGCCGCGGGATCGGATCCCTGTCGATTTCCAATCTCGGCGGTGTTGCCTCAGCGGTTTACATACTCAATCCAAACAAGATCGTACTGCTGCGTTTCGGCACGCCAAGTCAGAACGGCGCAATAGAGTGGCTGATTCAGTAACCACCGTAACGTCACTGTGACTACACCGGATGCGCAGCGAGGGCGTCGCTCGTAATTTGATTCCCGTCCGCCATTAACTATACGACGGAGGAATCATGCGCAGCCCGACACTCACTGCCCGACATCAGAACAGGAAATCGCCGCCCAGGCACCGAGGCCGCGTGGCGAATGGAGAAGCCCCGCTGGACAAATCCTCCGCCTTTGAGGACGACGAACTGTTCCAGATGATCAGCGAGAACGCCTACTACCGCGCCGAGCGGCGCGGCTTTCAGGCCGGGGAAGAGGTAGCGGATTGGCTGGCTGCGGAGCGCGAAGTCCGCAGCCAGCTCGCAAGCGCGTCAGGCTGAACAGGGGCGTAAAGCCGGAACCCTCACTGCACCGGTATCTGCCGTGGCTGACGGATTTCCGGCTGAACCTTCGGGATCCGCACCGTCAATACTCCGTCTCGCGACTCGCAGCGGATGGCATCCGCGGCAACATTTTCCGGCAATGAAAAGCTGCGCGAGAACCTGCCGCAGACACTTTCGACCCGGTGATAGGTTTGCGTCTGCTCGCCCTGCTCGCGCCTGCGCTCACCGTGAATGGTTACGATGCCGGCATCGAATGTCACCTTCACATCTTCCTTGCGAACAGCTGGCAACTCAGCCCGAATCAGGAACTCCTTCTCTGTCTCGCTGATGTCCGCATTGGGCCGCCAGGCCGCGCGACCCACCCGCTCTTCTTCAGCCCATTGCGGGCAAAGCGTGCGGGAGACACCCAAGAGGTGGTCCAGCCTTCCAAAAGGCTCCCAACGAATCGTAGCCATGAACGCTCTCCT
>CAYFPW010000206.1:0-2938 GCA_964345055.1 uncultured Steroidobacteraceae bacterium
GGCACCGCACTGATGCGGAAGCGGCTCATCCGCCGGCCACCGGCGGCAGGAAGACCACCGTATCACCCGCGGCCAAGGGCTGGTTCCACTCCGCGAAGTCTTCATTGATGGCCACGCGCAGTTGTTCGGCGCGCAGCTGCAATCCGCGCAGAGCGCGCAATTCCTCGAAGAGGGCGCGCGGCGTTTGCGCCTGTGTGGTCAGGGTTTCCTCACTGCGTCCGGCCTGATCGCGTAAGGCGGCAAAGTACTGCACCTGCAGCGTAATCGGCGCATTCGTCGAGGCGCTTGTGTCAGCGCGAGAGGCAGAGGCACCCGTCACCGCAGACCCTGAGACCGCGGCGCGCGCCTCGAGGTATTCGGCCGAGGTATTGATGTTGTCCAGTGCGCGCGGGTTTTGCAGGTCCAGCAGCAAGACATCGTGGCTCATCATGAACGAGCGCGGACAGCGGTTGTCGGCGGCAATCCATGCATCGACGGTGGTGCGACTGTGCGGCTCCCAGATCGCGCACAGCGGCTCCGGCTTGCTGTCGAAGCGGCTGCGGAATGCGGTGGCGAGGCGCTGCGGATCGCGTGCCGCAATCAGCTGTTGCAGTGTGGCGGCGTCGAGAAAGGGCAGGTCGATGGCCAGTACCAGCCAGGCGGCCTGCGGATGGGTATGGAGCGCTGCGTGGATGCCGCCGATCGGGCCAATGTCCGTGATCCGGTCGGTAATCTGCGCATGAGCAACGCGCAACGGATCCTGCTGCTGATCTGTTCGTACTGACACGAACAATTGCGACACCAGTGGCTGCAACAGCGTCAGGGTGCGCTGCATTTGTGTCCGACCTTCATATTCCAGCGCGGCCTTGTCACGTTGCATGCGGCGGCTGTGGCCGCCGGTGAGCAACAAGCCGAACAGCGGCGCGCTCATGAGCGGCTCCGGCGCTGGGTGGTCGGACCGACATCGCGCTTGCCACCGCGCTTGCTGACCAGCTTCACCTGCAGGATGCGAATGTTGTGCGAGAGCGCCTTGCACATGTCGTAAATCGTGAGCGCAGCAACACTGGCGCCCGTCAGTGCTTCCATCTCAACGCCCGTCTTGTGCGTAGTGCTGACTTGGCAGCGTACGCGCAGTCGGTTGCGTGGGAGCACATCGATCTGCACCTGCGCATGTTCGATGGGCAGCGGGTGGCAGAAGGGAATCATGCTGGCCGTGTTCTTGACCGCCATCACCCCCGCGATGATCGCGGTATCGAAGATCGGGCCTTTGCGGGTGCGATGACCCGAGCGGCGCAGTGCCGCGGCCACATCCGCTGGCAGTGCGATCAACGCTTCCGCCTCAGCCGAGCGCGCCGTGGCTGTTTTTTCGCTGACATCTACCATGGTCGGTCGGCGTGCGGCATCCAGATGGGTGAGGCCGGCATTACGGGCAGCGCGGACCATGGCATCAGCCTCCGATGTGATTCATTTCAACGCGCTGCCCATGCCGGTCTGCATGGCCGCGCTGTTCGCTGTAACGATCCTGCCGCGACGTCCAGCAGCCGCGCAGCAGCGCGAGCAGTTCCTCATCGCTGGCGCCGGCACGCAGCGGGGCGCGCAGATCAAGGCCCGAGGTGGCAAACAGGCAGGTGTACAGCACACCATCCGAGGACAGCCTGGCGCGCGAGCAATCACCACAGAACGGCTGCGTGATCGATGAGATAAAGCCCAGCTCGCCGGCGCCGTCTTCATAGACATAGCGTGAGGCCACTTCGCCGCGGTAGTGCGCATCAGTCGGTCGCAGCGGCCAGCGCGATGCAATCCGCGCGATCAGTTCGCGCGATGGCACCACCTGATCCGCGCGCCAGTCATTGCGATTGCCCACGTCCATGTATTCGATGAAGCGCACGATGTGCCCGCTGCCGCGGAAATGTTCGGCCAGATCCAGCACCGCGTGATCGTTGACGCCACGCTGCACGACCACATTGACCTTGATGGGCGTCAGGCCCGCGCGTGCCGCGGCGTCGATGCCAGCCAGCACTTCGGTGGGCGATCCGAGATCGCCGGCCATCCGCGCGAATATGGACGGATCCAGACTGTCGAGGCTGACGGTGATTCGACGCAGACCCGCCGCGCGCATTGCCACCGCATGCTGGGCCAGCAGCACACCGTTGGTGGTCAGCGCAATGTCCTCGATCCCGGGCAGCGTGGTCAGATCGCCGATCAAATCCGTCAATCCGGCGCGCAGCAGCGGCTCGCCGCCGGTGATGCGCACCTTGCGCGCACCGAGCTGCACGAACAGACGGGTGAGGCGCACGATTTCCTCAAAGCTCAGCCGCTCGGCGGATTTCAGAAAGCGGTAATGCTCGTGGTAGCGCTCGCGCGGCATGCAGTACGGACAACGGAAATTGCAGCGGTCCGTGACCGAGATGCGCAGATCATGCAGTGGACGATCAAGCGCATCACGCACGCGGGGAGTGCGCAGGGCGGCGGCGGGATGCAGCGGGACCACGTCCATGGCGCTACCTTACCAGAGCATTGCCCGTCGGACGTCCGCCTACCAGCGGTGCAGGCGCGTGACAAATCCCTTGTTGTATTGCGCCGGACCCGGCGGCAGTTCAACGAACCCCTGCGTCTGCGCCAGTGTGCTGAAGTCACCGGACCCGTTGGGCGGGGCAGGCACGGCCCAGACGCGCCCCCAGTCATCGCCCTGCAGTGTCACGGGCAGGAAGCCGGTGAGCGACGGCGTCCAGTTCACGTTCTCCGCCAGCGCCAGTCGTTCCGGCGGTGCCGGCTGGCAGCCCATGGCCACGTACAGCGCCGGCAGCACATAACGCGCCAGGCAGACCAGCGTGGACACGGGATTGCCCGGCAGCGCGAACACCGCGGTGCCATTGGGTGCAATACCAAACCACATGGGTTTTCCGGGGCGCTGTGCAATGCCCTGGAACACACATTCCACACCCAGTTCGGCCAGCAC
>CAYFPW010000207.1:0-2930 GCA_964345055.1 uncultured Steroidobacteraceae bacterium
TATTACGACTTCGCCTACAAGCGGCCGTTCACCACTGAGGATCTGACCGCCATCGAGGCGAAGATGCGTGAACTGGCCAAGGCCGACCAGCCGGTGCAGCGCAGGCTGATGCCGCGTGATGAGGCCGTGCAGTTCTTCAAGGGTCTCGGCGAGCATTACAAGGCCGAGATCATTGCCAGCATCCCTGCTAACGAGGCCATCAGCCTCTATGGTCAGGGTGAATGGGTGGATCTGTGCCGCGGTCCGCATGTGCCTTCCACTGGTAAGTTGAAGGCCTTCAAGCTGATGAAGGTGGCCGGCGCGTACTGGCGCGGCGACTCGCGCAACGAGATGCTCCAGCGCATTTACGGCACGGCGTGGCTGAACGACAAAGACCTGGCCGCTTACCTGCATCGGCTTGAAGAAGCCGAAAAGCGCGACCATCGACGCATCGGTCGCGAGCTTGACCTGTTCCATCTGCAGGAAGAGGCGCCGGGTGCAGTGTTCTGGCACCCCAAGGGTTGGCGCATCTTCCAGTCGCTGATCGCTTACATGCGCGAGAAGCAGACCTTGGCCGGCTTCGATGAAGTGAACGCACCCGAACTGGTGGATCGCAGCCTGTGGGAGGCCTCCGGCCACTGGGAGAAGTTCGGCGAGAACATGTTCACCACGCAGACGCCGGACGAGCGCGTCTACGCCATCAAGCCGATGAACTGCCCGGGGCATGTGCAGATCTTCAACCAGGGCCTGCGCAGCTACCGCGAACTGCCACTGCGTTTCGCAGAGTTCGGCAAGGTTCATCGCTATGAACCCAGCGGCGCGCTGCATGGCCTCATGCGAGTGCGTGCCTTCACGCAGGACGACGCCCACATCTTCCTCACCGAGGATCAGATCACTGCCGAGTCCGTTGCGGTGACGCGGCTGATTCTCGACATCTATCGTGACTTTGGTTTTGATGACGTCCGCATCAAATTCTCCGACCGGCCGGCCAAGCGTGTCGGTGCCGACGAGGTTTGGGACCGCGCCGAGGCGGCGCTCAAGGCGGCTGCCACGGCAGCCGGCATCGAGTACACGCTCAATCCGGGCGAGGGCGCCTTTTACGGCCCGAAGCTCGAGTTCGTGCTGCGTGATGCCATCGGGCGTGACTGGCAGTGCGGTACGCTGCAGGTCGATCTGAACCTGCCTGGTCGGCTCGGTGCCCATTACATCGACGAAAACAGCCAGAAGCGGACCCCGGTCATGCTGCACCGGGCCATCTTCGGTTCGCTCGAGCGTTTCTTCGGGATTCTGCTCGAGCACCATGCCGGCAAGCTCCCATCTTGGTTGGCTCCAACCCAGGCCGTTTTGATGGGAATTACCGACCGCCAGAACGACTACGTGGCGCAAACGACGGATTTCTTGAAAAATCAGGGGGTTCGGGCGTTTTGTGACTTGCGTAACGAGAAAGTCGGCTTTAAGATTCGCGAACATACGTTGCAGCGTGTCCCGTACCTGTTGGTCGCAGGTGAGCGGGAACTTGCGGCGAATTTGTTATCAGTGCGGTCCCGTAGTGGCAAAGACCTGGGCACGATGAGCCCGCAGGCGTTCCTCGAACGGCTGCGCTCCGAGCTCGAAAGCCGCGGGCGCACGACGCTGGAGGATTGACGTATAGCCATATCAACGAAGCGGGTCCGTCGCAACGAAGACATTACCTCACCCACAGTGAGAGTCATCGGAGCTGATGGATCGCAGGCAGGTGTCATGACTCGTTTCGAGGCAATGGCTCTGGCCCAGGCAGCAGAACTCGATCTCGTTGAAGTCTCGCCCACGGCGGATCCGCCGGTGGTGCGGGTCATGGACTACGGCAAGTTCCTGTTCGAGCAGAACAAGAAAGCGGCTACTGCCAAGCGCAAGCAAAAGCAGCAGCAGGTGAAGGAAGTGAAGTTTCGTCCCGGCACGGAAGAGGGCGATTACCAGGTCAAGCTGCGTAATCTGACCCGCTTCCTTGAGGATGGCGACAAGGCCAAGGTAACCCTGAGGTTCCGAGGCCGTGAAATGGCGCACCAGGAAATTGGTCGCAAACTTCTGGATCGGTTACAGCAAGACCTCGCCGCCGTGGCGATCGTCGAGCAGTTCCCGATGATGGAAGGGCGGCAAATGGTGATGGTGTATTCGCCAAAAAAGAAGTGATCAGTCGAGGCGTAAGCCGAGGTTGATCCGCAGGTGAGCGGGACGCGCGCGAGTGTGTCCTTGCGAGCCATGGCTAAAAATAGTGGAGTTGAACATGCCCAAGTTGAAAACCAACCGGGCGGCGTCCAAGCGTTTCCGCAAGACGGCGAAGGGCTTTAAGGCCTACTCGTCGGGGCGTCGCCACAATCTCGGCCACAAGGATTCCAAGCGCAAGCGTCATCTGCGTTCGGGTGGCAGCAGCCTCGTGCATGAGAGCGATGTGAACCGTCTCATCCAGCTGCTCCCTCATCACAAATAACGTAACGGCAACAGGAGTCAAACATGGCACGAGTCAAACGTGGCGTGACGGCCGGGCGCCGTCACAAGAAGGTTCTTAGTAAGGCGAAGGGCTATTACAACGCCCGTCGCAAGGTTTATCGCGCGGCCAAGCAGGCCGTCACCAAGGCCGGGCAGTATGCCTACCGCGACCGTCGCGCCAAAAAGCGCGATTTCCGTGGCTTGTGGATCATGCGCATCAACGCGGCTGCGCGTCTGCATGACCTGTCCTACAGCCGACTGATTGCCGGTCTGCGCAAGGCGGGTCTGGATATCGACCGCAAGGTCCTGGCGGATCTGGCGGTGCACGATGCCAATGCGTTCGGAGTCATTGCGGCGCAGGCCAAGGCGGCTTTGACCGCAGCTGCCTGAGCGCGAGCGAGTCCGCTCGTGAGTGATCTGACCGGTATGGTCGCAACAGCGCTGGCGCAGGTGGAAACCTGTGCCAGCGTTGCTGCTTTGAACGA
>CAYFPW010000208.1:0-2912 GCA_964345055.1 uncultured Steroidobacteraceae bacterium
ACTGGCAGTACTGGCGCAATGCCGAAGATGCCGACGTGGGAACACTGCTGGCACGATTCACTACTCTGCCGATGAGCGAAGTGCGCCGGCTTGGCGCCTTGGGTGGCGCAGAGATCAACGACGCCAAGAAAATCCTGGCTACGGAAGCCACCCGCTGGATCCATGGCGCGGAGGCGGCCGAAGCCGCAGCGGCTACAGCGCGCACCACCTTTGAGGCCGGCGGCGCTGCAGCCGGTTTGCCTACGCACACGATTGCGCGCAGTGCACTGGATCAGGGATACGGATTGTTTGACGCCTTCCTGGCGGCAAAGCTCGTCAGCTCGAAGAGCGAGGCCCGACGACATCTCGCGGCCAACGCCCTGCGCATCAACAACGAAGTCATCACTGCCGAGCGCTCACTCACTTCCAGCGACCTGGTCGACGGTGTCGTCAAACTATCAGTGGGCAAGAAGAAGCACGCGCTGATTCGGCCGGAATAGCCCTCTCCCAGACGCATCCGGCGCCACCGGAAACCTCCATGAGGAGAGCCGGTGGGCCAATGGGACATTCGTCCGTTACGGCGAAGTCGGATGGAGAATCAGCTTCTGTACTCGCCAGTTCAGGAGTTCGGCGACGTAGAGCTCATTCTCTGACGGGCATGCCATCTCGTGGATGCCGCCAAACTTCTTCAATGTTTTACCCGACCCGCCCAGCCAGCCCAGGATCCTCCCATCGAGTGTCATCTTGTAGATGCGCCCAGGGAAGGCATCGGCAACATAGAGGTACTGCTTGGGTCCAGGCGTGATGCACAACGCCCACGGCGCACCGGGGCTTGCCCATGGCCCGCCGGCAGTGCCCGGTGCCGGCGTGTTGCCAATGGCCGTTCGTGCCCCAGGCGGCAGCGGCAGGTCGATGCGGAGCGTACGCAGCAGCTTTCCGCTCGTATCGAATACCTGGATACGCGAATTGCCACGGTCAGCCACATAAATGTTGTTGGCTTTGTCCGATGCGATGGAATGAAGGTTGTTGAACTGGCCCGGACCGCTACCAAATTCCCCCCACGAGCCCACCCAGTTACCGTCCTTGTCCAGCTTTGCAACACGCGAATTGATATAGCCGTCGCTGATATAGGTGTTTCCGTCCGAATCCCAGGTCATGTCAGTGACCTGGCGGAAGTAACCATCAATCGCCGGCAGCGGCGGCTTCGGATGCTCCAGCGGCTTGGCCGATTCGTCCGAGGCCTCTGCCTTGCGGCCAACCACCATGGTGACGCGTCCCTGCTGATTAAAACGCACTACGACATCGGACCCCTTGTCGGCCACCCAGATGTTGTCCTGCGGGTCGATACGCACGGCGTGCGCATAGGACCAGCCATAGAGATGGGCGCCGATCTCGCGCAGGAACCGGCCGTGGGAATCGAACTCCAGGAGCTGCGCTGCCGCTGCACCATAGGCCGGACCGCTGGTGTTCCCACGATGTAGCACGTAGATATTTTTCTTCGAATCGACGGCAATTCCTGCCACTTCGCCGAAGTTCATGTCTTTCGGAAGGGTCAGCGGATTCAGCACAGAGTCGAAGGGAATCTCGGGCACCGGCCCAGTAGCAGACACCTGCCCGACCGCGGGCAGAGTGATCACAGCCAACGTCAGCAACCAAAACTTGCGCATGCCATTACCCCCGGAAATAGGTCGGTATCAGACAGCCTGCGCCCAGCGCAGACCCTTTATGAATCTTCCGAAAGCGTGACCGATGCGGTTGGCCGAGGCAAGTCATTTGCCGACGCTCCGTGGCTCTCGTATGGCGTCGCGGCTCGTGATGATCGCCTCGCGGGTTGCAGGCTCGCCCTTCGCTTGAGTATCGTCGGAGTCTTGTCAGGCTGCGAAGCCGGGCGTCATCAACTGCTCGCCAGCGTCAACCGAGCAGCTTCAAAGGGGAAGAAGCATGAGCACTGATTCACGTATCCGTCGGCTGGCTCTGACCGCCGCCTTTTTGCTAGGTGCAGTCCTATCACCGCTGGCCTCCGCAGCTGAGACAACTGCGCCAACCGCAGCTGCCAGCAATCGGGTACCGGCCGATCGCGCCACTTATTTCGGTAACAGCAATCTGCAGAACATCTGGAAGGATCTGGAATCCAGGCAGGTCATCAACCAGCGCATCGTTGAAGGCGGGAGCTACAGCGTCAATGTGCGCATCGTCAAACCCACGGACGCACCCTTGGTTCACCAGACATCCTTTGATGTCTGGGTTGTGACGGCCGGCAGCGCCACAGCAATCACCGGCGGCGAACTGCTGAACCCCGTGCAGCGTGCAAACGCCGACGACAAAGAGGGCTCATCGATCCGCGGTGGAACGGAACAGGCCCTGAAGACAGGCGACATCCTGTTCATTCCCCCCGGCGTGGCCCATGGGTTCAAGGACATCAATGGCTTTCATGCGTTTCTGATGCGCTTCGAAGCACAGGGCGCAGCGGCCAAGCCCTAGATCTAATCCAAGCAAGGCGACTCTGGCAGGCGAAGGAATCCGCCGCGCCAAAAGACAAGGCCCCGACACTCACAGAGTGCCGGGGCCTTGTTGCATGAGAAGCCTGACAGTGACCTACTCTAGCGTGCCTGAGGGCACACTACCATCGGCGCAGAGCGTTTTCACTTCCGAGTTCGAAAAGGGATCGGGTGGTTCCCACTCGCTAATGCCATCAGGCGAAACCGGAAAATTCTTCTCGTGTTCGACGCTTGTCGCGTTCCAATCAATGTGAACAATCGCTTGCAATCACCATGCCTCGCACTTTCTGGCCAAGGCCAGACTGCTTGAGGTTATATGGTCAAGCCTCACGGGCAATTAGTACCGGTTAGCTGAAGTCATTACTGACCTTACACACCCGGCCTATCAACCACGTAGTCTTCGTGGGCCCTTCAGGGGAGTCGAGCTCCCAGGGA
>CAYFPW010000209.1:0-2898 GCA_964345055.1 uncultured Steroidobacteraceae bacterium
TGGCATTCCCGGCGGCGGGAAGATCAAGCTGCGCTGAGAGCGGATCCACGGGTTCAGCGGGCAGGGCGCGCTGTTCGCTGAACCAGGCGCCAAGGTCGATCAGCCGGCAGCGCTCGCTGCAGAACGGACGATGCACTTCGT
This sequence comes from uncultured Steroidobacteraceae bacterium, assembly GCA_964345055.1. Classification (GTDB taxonomy): domain Bacteria; phylum Pseudomonadota; class Gammaproteobacteria; order Steroidobacterales; family Steroidobacteraceae; genus FEN-1191. Next base: position 142 of record CAYFPW010000209.1, read on the forward strand.
CCTCGCTCCACTCGATCCTGCGGCTGCAGGTCGGGCAGGCAACACTGGGACGATTCATCGGGTCGATGCGCTGCAGCTCAGCTGCAGCAGATCAGCGTAAAGGGCACGTCGGTATCGGTCTGTCTGGGTCGCTGGTCGACATTACGCCATTCCATGAAGCGCATGCTGCAGCGGTAGTGGGTGCCACTGACTTCCGGATAGAGTCCACTACCCGCAGGCAGCTTGATGCGCAACAGTTGCAGCGGCGTTTCGCGATCAAAGTTCACGTTGAACACGCCGCCATGCGCCACCTCGGACCGCGAGCGACCATTCTGTCGTATCAGCCACAGCAGTTCCGCGATGGCATCACACAGCGGTCGCACCATGCCGAGCCAGTTGGCAAAGGTCGCCATCCGTGATTCATCCGGCTCACTCAGCCAGAAGCTGTAATCCGGCAGGTCGAATTCGCAGGTTCCGCCTGGAATCGCAGAGCGATGCTTGATCGCGGCGAGGAACTCGGACTCGCGTAGCGGTTGCAGCCAATTGCTGCTGACGTTGGCCAGATCGTCGCGCAGTCGCACCAGATTGGAGATCACGCCGCGCAGCTTCGTCAGGTCGATGCCCGGGCGGTTCTGATATTCGTTGAGGACGCCCAGATTGCGTTCCAGCTCTTTGAGGACGTCTGCGCGGACATCACCGCGCTGCGTGACCGCGATGATGTCGAGCAGGCTGGCAACGGCGGCACGAGTACCCATCGCGCTGCCGGTCTGGTTGTGATGTACCGCCTGGGAGTACAGGAAGTCGAGTCTCAGGAAGATCCGCAGCCGCTCAGTCAAAGGCTGCTCGAACACGCTCTCCCCGCTTGTCCTGCTCTTGTCGGCCGCTCCGGTCATCCGGCTATTGTGCTTGAGCTTTGCGCCAGACCCAAGTACATGGCGTGAAGTTTCCCGACCCGGGCCTCCAGCGCGGCCAGATCGGCATCATTGACCAGCACATCGTCGGCCACTGCCAGCCGCTCTGCCCGCGAGGCTTGAGCCGCAAGAATCGCGGCAATCTGAGAGTCGTCGGCGCCGTCCCGGGTCGCAAGCCGGGCCCGTTGCTGCGCCGGGTCGCAGTCCACAACCAGCACCCGGTCATACCGGTCACCGGCGTTTTTCTCGACCAGCAGCGGGTTGACCACGATCTGGTAGGGGCCCGGCGCCGTGGCCAGCCACTGCTCGGTGCGCGCCCGGACGGCGGGATGCTGCATTTCTTCCACTTGGCGTCGCAGTTCGGCATCTTGGAACATCCGCGCGCGCAGGGCGCGGCGATCGAGCTGGCCGTCGGCCTGCCGCAGATCCGACCCGAAGCGCTGAAATATCTCCTGAAGCAAAGGTGTGCCGGGTGCTACGACTTCCCGCGCCACTTGGTCGAGATCGATGACGGGTACGCCCAGCCGCGCAAAAAGCGCCGCCACCGTACTCTTGCCCGAGGCGATTCCGCCGGTGAGTCCCAGCACCCAGCGAGGTTGCAGCGCTGGTTCTTTTGCCGCAGTTGTCATGCGATGCTGAACAGGCCCAGATACACCGTGACCGCCTCCGGCCCCCAGACCATGACCACGAATCCAGCGGCCGCGAGGAACGGACCGAAGGGGATCGGATGGGCTAGGCTGCGACGTTTGAGCACGATCATTGCGATGCCGACCAGTGCGCCCGCCAGCGCCGAGAGCAGCACGATGGGCAGCAGCATCTTCCAGCCCATCCAGGCGCCCAATGCTGCCAGCAGCTTGAAATCGCCGTAGCCCATGCCTTCCTTGCCAGTGGTGAGTTTGAACAGCTGATACACCGTCCACAGCAGAAGGTAGCCGGTGATCGCACCGAGCAGCGCGGCCCTCGGCTCCACGGGCAGGTGCTGGCCCGTTGCCGGCACCGCCCACAGACTGGCCAGAAGACCGCCCCACATCAGTGGCAGCGTGAGGATATCCGGCAGCAGCATGTGGTCGAGGTCGATCGTCGCCATGGCCACCAGATACCAGGTGATCACCAGCCCGTAGAGCAGTGTCATGCTGTAGCCAAACCGCCAGGCGACCAGCGCTGAGAGCAGACCCGTCAACAGCTCCACCAGCGGATAGCGCAGGCTGATTCGGCCATGGCAATCGGCGCAGCGGCCGCGCAGCCATAGCCATGCGAGCAGGGGGATGTTGTGAAGTGCGGCAATCGGCGCCTGACAGAGTGGGCACGCAGAGCGCGGTCTGACAAGATTGAACGGCGCTTCGGGTGCGGCTGATGCGCCCTCGGCATGGCCCGTGACGGTCAGTTCCGCACACTGGTCACGCCATTGACGCTCCAGCATCTTGGGCAGCCGGTGGATCACCACATTGAGGAAACTGCCCACCACCAGCCCGATTACGAAGACGACAGCCGTCAGGAGAGTCGGGGAGTGTTCGAGCAGCGCGAGTGTTGGCATCGTCATTCCTCAGACCAGGGCGCCCATCTTGAAGATGGGCAGGTACATGGCAATCACCAGGCCGCCCACCAGCAGGCTGAGTATGACCATGATCAGTGGCTCCAGCAGGCTGGCGAGGTTGTCGACCGCATTGTCCACATCTTCCTCGTAGAACCGCGCGACCTTGCCGGACAGAGTATCCAGCGAACCGGACTCCTCGCCCACGGACATCATCTGCACGATCATGTCGGGGAACAAGCGGGCATTCTCCATCGCATTGTGCAGCCTCTGGCCGGTTGCGACCTCATCGCGCATTTTAAGCACAGCGGCTTGATAAACCATGTTTCCGGTGGC
>CAYFPW010000210.1:0-2854 GCA_964345055.1 uncultured Steroidobacteraceae bacterium
CCTCCGCGATCCCGACTCGCGAACGGCGACCACTGACCCGCAGGCCATAGGCCACATTCTCGAAGATCGACTTGGGGAACGGATTCGGTTTCTGGAACACCATGCCGATTCGCATGCGAACCTCGATCGGATCGACGTTGCGCGCCACCAGGTTGGTGTCATCAGGGTAGAGCGTGATGCTGCCCTCGTAGCGCGTACCGGGCGTCAGATCGTGCATGCGGTTGAAGCAGCGCAGGAAGGTGCTCTTGCCACAACCGGAAGGACCGATGAGCGCGGTGACCTGCTTTTCGCGAATGTCGATGTTGATCGACTTGAGCGCCTGAAAGTCGCCGTAATAGAAGTCCAGGTTCGTGGCCCGCGCCTTGATCGGTGCCGCAGCCGCCGCACTGCGCCGCGCCTCATCACCAGACAGATGCACCGCGCCCGCCTGGACAACCCGGTCCTCCGCTCCGCCCGCTTCAGAACCGCTCTTCGTCGGTCGCTCGCTCGTCATCGCCGAATTATCCATGGTTCACCAGTTGATCTTCTTGCGGAAACGGTAGCGCACGTAGATGGCCACGCCGTTCATCAGCAGCGTCATGCCGAGCAGTATGGCTCCGGCCGCTGCGGCATTGACCTGGAAAGCGGGGTCGGGACGCGAGACCCAGTTGAACATCTGAATCGGCATCACCGTGAACGAATCGCTGAGCCAGGTGAAATTGACGTAAGGGAAATCACCGCTGAACGGCGGCGTTGGCAGGAAGGCGATGAATGCCAGTGCCCCGATGGTGATGATCGGGGCCGTTTCGCCGATGGCACGCGACAGACCAATGATCATGCCGGTGAGGATGCCACCGGTTGAATAAGGCAACACATGGTGCGCTGTGACCTCCCACTGAGTCGCACCCAGCGCATAAGCCGCCTCACGAATCGAACGCGGCACTGCGCGCAGCGCTTCACGCGTGGCGACGATGACGATGGGCAGGATCAGCAGCGCCAACGTCAGGCCGGCGGTGGCAATGCTCTCGCCAAGGCTCATCTTGTAGACAAAAAGACCGAGCGCCAACAGGCCGTAGATGATGGAAGGCACACCTGCCAGATTGGTGACGTTGATCTCGATGATCGCTGTCACCCAGTTCTTCGGCGCGTACTCTTCCAGGTAGATGGCCGCCGCCACGCCCATCGGCATCGCCACCGCCACCGTGACCAGCATCACCAGCGATGTGCCGACCCAGGCGGAGAGGATGCCGGCACGGGCGGCGATACGCGAGGGGAATGAGGTGAAGAAATCCCACCCAAAACGCGCCGCGCCGTCATGCACCAGATTCAGGAACAGCACTGCCAGCGTGAGCAATGCCGCAAACAGGATGCACATGCCCAGCAACACGAAGAGACGATCCAGAAGCTTGCGGCGCCCGACCGAGGCATACAGCTGCGCGCGCGCAGTCTCCACTGCACCAGCCATCAGTACACCTCTCTGAAGCGGCGCGTGAGCATGAAGCCAGCAATATTGAAGATCAGCGTCGTGACCATCAGCGTCAGGCCGGCAGCAAAAATCGATTGGTAGCCGATGCTATCGTGCGGCAGGTCACCCAGGCTCACCTGCACGATAAACGCCGTAATGGTGGCCGCCGACTCCATGGGATTCCAGGTCAGGTTGGGCTGCAAACCGCCCGCCACCGCCACCACCATGGTTTCGCCGACAGCGCGCGAAATGCCGAGAATGAAAGCGGCGGCAATGCCGGAGATGGCGCCGGGCACGACCACCCGCACCGCGGTCTGGAAGCGCGTGGCGCCCATGGCATAGCTGCCCTCACGCATGTAGTTCGGGACCGAGCGCATGGCATCCTCGCTGACCGAGGCGATGTAGGGAATGATCATGATGCCGATGACCAGACCCGGGCTGAGCATATTGAAGCCCGGCAGATCCGGGAGAAAATGCCGCAGGAACGGAGTAACCATCATCAGGGCGAAATAGCCATAGACCACGGTGGGCACTGCACCCAGCAGCTCCAGAAAGGGCTTGACCACTTCACGCACGCGGTGCGGCGCAAACTCGCTCAGATAGATGGCAATGATGATGCCGCAGGGGATGGCAACACACAGCGCCACGAAGGTGGTGACCAGAGTGCCAGCCAGCAGCGGCAGGATGCCGAAGCGCGGACTGTCGAACATCGGCGTCCACATCGTGTCGGTGAAGAACTCGACCAGCCTGATGTGGCGAAAGAAGGGAATGGATTCCGAAACCAGAATATAGACGATGGCTGCCGTGATGAAGACGGCAAACAGCCCGCAAAGAAGCAGCAGGGACTCGATCACCCGGTCGCGGATCTTGCGCCGACGAAGCCTGCGCAGCATCGCGTGATTTTTTCCTGCTTCAGCCATCTGTTGATTCCTGGGTGAATAATAACGCGGCGGAGGCCATGTCTGCATGACCTCCGCCGGGAATTCAACGCAGGATTTTACTTAGCCTCGCGCGCCAGCAATTCCTCTACCTTCAGACCCACTGCCGGAACACCGTTGAAAACCGTGCCCGTGCGGCCAGCCTTGAAGTGTGCCAGCGCAGTCGCGTAGGCCTCCGCCTTGAACGGCACGTACTTGACTTCCTTCACGAAGCTGGCGCCCTTCGTCAGATAGAACTCGACGAACTCGCGGACGTCAGGCTTCTTGGCAGCCTCGGCATTGACATAGATGAACAGCGGGCGTGAGAACGGGTTGTACGAACCATCCAGCACCGCGGCCTCACTGGGCGATACTGCCTTGCCAGCTGAGTTGACCACCTTCAGCGCCTTCATCTTGCTGCTGTTCGCGGCGTAGTAGGCGTAGCCGAAGTAAGCCATGGCATTGGCATCGGCTTCCACGCCCTGCACCAACA
>CAYFPW010000211.1:0-2841 GCA_964345055.1 uncultured Steroidobacteraceae bacterium
TATCGATGGGGATGAGCGGCGACTTCAGCGATGCGATCCTCGAGGGCGCCACGATAGTGCGTGTTGGCACCGCTATTTTCGGACCACGCGATTACAGTCACATCTAGATAGAATGCCGCCATGCAAAAGACCCAGATAGCCTTCATCGGTGGCGGCAACATGGCCCGCGCAATGATTGCGGGCTTGCGCCGCTCCGGACTGGCTCCGGATTGCATTCGCGTCGGCGAGCCCAGCGCGGCCGCGCGCGATGAACTGGTGCGGGACTTCGGAATCACCGCGCACGCCGACAACGCCGCCGCCGTCCGTGGTGCGCAGTTGGTCGTGCTGGCCGTCAAACCTCAGGAAATGCAGCGGGTGCTGCAGCCTTTGAGCACTCACCTGCATACGGATGCGCCATTGCTGCTATCGATAGCCGCCGGTCTCCGTACCGCCAGCCTGCAGCGCTGGTGTCCAGGTCTCCCGGTGGTGCGCGCCATGCCCAATCGTCCGGCACTGGTCAGCGCAGGCGCAGCAGCGCTGTTCGCGCCAGCGGAGGTCGGGGCAGCCCACCGCTCGCTGGCCGAGACCGTCATGCGCAGCTGCGGCTATGCCTGCTGGGTCGACAATGAGGATCTGCTGGACGTGGTCACAGCACTGTCCGGCAGCGGACCGGCCTACTTCATGTGGCTGGGCGAACAGTTGGCCGCCGCGGCCGAGCGAATGGGACTGGATGCCCAGGTGGCCAAAGTGCTGGCCGCCGAGACACTGTATGGCAGCGGCCAGCTGGCTCACGCTGACCCCGATCTTGCCGCGCAGCGGGCGGCCGTCACGTCCAAGGGCGGCACCACCGAAGCAGCACTGGCCGTGCTGAACACACCAGCCAGCCAAGCGCTGCTGGAGGCAGCTCTCCGGGCCGCAGCCCAGCGCAGCGCTGAGCTGTCCGTGTCCCTCAGCGGGAGCTGATACCGGTGGCAGCGCTACTTTTCCTGATCAACACCCTGCTGTCCCTGTATCTGCAGGCCATCCTCCTGCGGCTGCTCCTGCAGTGGACGCGCGCTGACTTCCGTAACCCCCTCGCCCGCGCATTACTGCAGATCACGAACCCGGCCATCATCCCGCTGCGGCGCCTGTTCCCGGCGATCGGCCGGCTCGACACGGCCTCGGTCCTGCTGCTGCTGGCTCTAGCCCTCGTGCGCGCCCTCGTCCCCTGGCTGCTCAGCGGCGTCGGTGTGCCACCGGCGACTATCTGGGTGCATCAGGCAGCCACGCAGTTGCTGCAATCCGTGCTCTGGACCTATTTCCTAGCCATCCTTTTTTATTCGCTCACGTCGATGGTTGCACCGGATACCTACAATCCGGCGCAGGTTCTGCTGGCGTCGATGTGCGAACCCATTCTCCGCCCGGTGCGGCGCCTGATCCCCAGGCTCGGCGGTCTGGACTTCTCGCCCCTGTGGGTGTGCATCGTCATCCAAGCGCTGTTGATTCTGCTCGGCTGACGTCCTCGCAGTCGCAGTCCTTTGGCGTGCGGAACCGCTGCAATTCAAGGGGTTTACGGTTTACACGTAAGCAAAATGATCTTGCACCGGCCGGTGCATGTGCTATGTTTCGCTCCGATTTACGGCGTTTTCCACGGTTTTTTGCGTGGTCCGTACTTGATCCGATCAATACTCAAGGAGACTGGTAACTATGGCTAAGAAAGGTGGGGCTCCGACCAAGTCGGAAATTCTGGCTCAGATTTCCAAGGATACGGACCTCTCGCGCAAGCAGGTCAGTGGCGTGTTCGATTCACTGAATACCCAGATCAAGAAGAGCCTGCGCAGCAATGGCCTGTTCACCATCCCCGGCCTGCTGAAGCTGAAGGTCGTGAAGAAGCCGGCCACCAAGGCCCGCCAGGGTGTGAACCCTTTCACCGGCGAGACGATGACCTTCAAGGCCAAGCCGGCCAGCAAGAAGGTTCGCGCTCTCCCGCTGAAGAACCTCAAGGGCTTCGTGAACTAATAGCCTCTTGAAAGACTGACGAAGCCAGCCCTCGCGGAGCTGGCTAAAGGCCCGGCGAATTGATGCCGGGCCTTTTTTTGCCTGCATTACGCGCGCATGAATGCCTGCACCGCCGTCTTGAGCGGATTCAGCGCGCCATGGAAGAAGTGCCCCACGCCGCTCATCCAGACACAGCGTGGCGGCGACGGCAGATTTTCAGCCCACGATTGCACCCGAGCCTGAGGCACCACCTCATCGTCCAATCCTTGAATGAGCAACCAATCGCGCGGCGTGGATTGCAGCGCATCAAGCGGCACACGATCAACGGCTGGAGCCACCGTGATCAGTCGCTGCACACCGACGCGAGCGGCGGCGCGCAGCGCCACTACGCCACCGAAAGAAAACCCCGCAAGGATGCAGACTGCGTCGGGCCACCGGGCACGTCCGGCGGCGATGACAGCCAGGGCATCATCGGTTTCGCCCACCCCGTCTGCATAAGCACCCTCACTGGCACCCACACCCCGGTAGTTGAAGCGAAACGATGGAATGCCCAGCTCCAGCATGGCGCGCGCGATCGTATGCACCACTTTGTTGTGCATCGTTCCACCGTGCAGGGGGTGCGGATGGCAGACCACCGCAAAGGCCTCTGGCACAGTGGTGACAGACGCCGCCGGCAGCTCGAGCAGCGTCTCCAGCGAACCGGCGGGACCGGCCACCTGCAACGTCTCGCTGATGACGCTCACGCCTTAGCCGTCGCCGTCATCCGCAGCAGCAGCCGATTGAGTCGCTGACTGAATTCAGCCACCTGCGGCAACGCGCCCTCATCCAGCAGCACAGCCTCATCGCACAGCAACGCCGCCAGATCGGTGAACGCCTCACCCTCCG
>CAYFPW010000212.1:0-2778 GCA_964345055.1 uncultured Steroidobacteraceae bacterium
TATTCATCACCCAGAAACTTGCGGGCAGCCTGCAGATCCTTCTTGATAAAAGCCTGAGTATAGAACTCCACCACGATGCGCTTGTTTTCAGCGCTGTCGGCCCACGCGGTGGACACCAACAGGGTTGCCGACAGAAAAGCCAAGAACAGACTACGCTTCATGTTTGGGCTCCCGATGGAAAACGCGATGCTATTCGTCGGAGGTCCGGACCCAGAGCATTGTCAGCAGCGTGAGGCCGAAGTCGCGGAACGCCTCATCAAGCGTGTGTGACTCGCGGTTCTGCCAAAGCATGAACCACTCACCGGCAATGGCCTGGAATCCGACCAGGTAGAGCGCGGCGGCAATCGATAACCCGAGGATGGCAGTGGACTTCGCATCATTAAATGCCGCTGCCGAGGAGCGCGCGGCCCACATGCGCGCCGCACCCCAAAGGCAGATCACCCCGGCCACAGCCTCGCAGGCAATGATGCCAATGGCCGCCATCCAGATGTACAGTGGATTCTCGAAGGCGCGCCACATCAGGGCCGGCACCTTAAATGTGCCCTGCATGTCGACGGCAGACTTCACAGCATTGAAAGTGCCATGGATGGTCAGACTGTTGTTGATTGCAGCAAGCGTGCAAAACAGACCCATACCCAGAACCAACACGATTTTTCCCGCTTTCATCGAAGCAACCCTCCCTGTGTATAGTTATTTCCTGCAACGCTTGCAGGGGCGCCAGACATCGCGCACAAATCCCTGCACGGAATCATTACCGGCTTGGTGCCAAAGATACCATCCGCCGGGCGGGTATGGAAAAACGCTATTATTTGTTGCGTGACATAACAACTTGCCGAGACCTTGCAGCGGATCGGCTTGAACAGGGTGGGACCGACACATGAGGCAGACAGGCGGACCAGCCAAGCTCTGGGCGACCAATAATCCCAGCGGTACAGCAGGGTTGATGGCCGTGGACAAGGTCGGTGGTGCAATACTCTTTCTGGACCCGGAGTCTCTGGCGGTACTGACCTCGATCGCCATTCCCGGCGCCCATGAGATGGCCATCTCCGCTGACCACCGCTTTGGCTACGTTGCCCAGTTCGGAAAATGGGGCCGCAACGCAGCGGGCATCGGAACGCTGACCGATCCAGGAACTCTCATCTGGGTTCTTGATCTGCACAGTCGCGCCGTCATCGGCCGGATCGATACTTCTCCGCACATCGGTCCTCACGGCATGAAGTTCGATTGCGAAGGGCGTCTCTGGGTGACTTTCGAGAGCAACGCCCTTGGCCTGGTCGACACCGGAGCCCTGCGACTGGAGCAGGCTTGGAATCTGGGTGAACCTCAGCAGCCGCCGCGCATTCTCGAAATCAATGATGACGGAACCAAGCTGTATTGCTCAGGCAAGGGCGATGACATCATCGTCTTTGACTGCACATCACGGCGCATACGCAGTCGCATCGCCGTTGCCGGCGGCGTGACCAGTCTGACTGCAGCGCCCGACAGCCATCAGCTCGTCACCTTCGACAAGGTCAATCAGGACCTGCTGATCGTCGACATGGACGAGGATCGCATCGTCTCACGGCATCGCTATCACGGCGCCGTGCTGAGCAACCCCAAGGCCAGTCGTGCAATCCATGCCCGGTTTTCAAGGGATGGTCGCCATCTCGCGACCTGCAACTATGCAGGCGGTACGGCGCACTTGCACGACGTGCACAACCCCGCCGACCATGTGACGATCCCGGTCGCGAAAGGTCCGCAGGGGCTCGCCTTCTCGCATGACTGCCGCACGCTTTACGTGGCCAACCATGACTGCGGGATCATCACCCTAATCGACGTTGCCACATCCAGGCCCACCGGCTGGCTGCCGGCGGGCGCTGGGATCGAGGCACTGTCGTTTTTCTGATGGTGCGCTAAAGCCGATCAGCGTGGGGTGTTGATATCGTCCAGCAGGAACGAGACGGCCTGCTGGCTACCGATCTGCAGCATCATTCCCAGCTCATCGCCGATGAACCACGCCGTCTGCCACTTTTCGCCGTCGAACTCAGCGAAACAGATCTCCCAGGATTGGATCTGCTTGTTCGAAGCGGGGATCGTGTACAAAGGCCCGCCATTCTTGGCATTGAGGCGGAACTGCATCATCCCCTGATTGCCATCGGCAATCACATTGGCGATACGATCCTGACGATCCTGCCAAGCTGCACCGAAACTACCGCTGACATCTTTTCCGGTGGCCGCCTTGATGTCTTTGAGCATATCGACCGTGTTCTGGTTGCCGGCACGAGTGTTGTTGCCGTAAGGCCTCCCCGTAAATGCATAACCAGGCGGCTTGGTCTTGGCCTTGTAACCCACCATCAGCACCTTATTCCGGTACTGCTGCGAATCGACCGGGTGCGCCAGCAACTCGTTCAGCACCACATCACCTTCACGGGTATCGTCAGGGATCGGCGGAGCAATCAGCTTGCCGTCCTTGCGCGCCGGCAGGCGGGCACCAATCTGCCGCATGAACCGGGCCTCGTCGGCCATCAGGAAGGTTTCCGTGATCTTGCCGTTGGCCAGCTTGAAGATGGCCACTTCATCGAAGTCGAAGGACTTACCCGTGGCAGGAATACCGTAGAAGTTGCCCTGATGGGTGCCCTTGACGTGCACCGTCGCGGCGACCATGTCGCCTTCACCGAGCAGGCGCGTGATCTCATTACTGCGATCAGGAATGGCCTTGTAGTCCGGCAGTCCCAGCTTGGCCAACTCGGAATTGTCGGCGTTATATTTGAGATTGTGGAATTCGTAGCGCAGCTGCTT
>CAYFPW010000213.1:0-2770 GCA_964345055.1 uncultured Steroidobacteraceae bacterium
TCCGCATCGAGCTGCGACTGACCGGAGCGGCGGCGCGCAGTGGCTTCGATGATCGGCTCAAGCAGGCCGCGGAAGGACTGGCTGATCCGTCCACCGTGCGCCTGCCGGCTATCCTGACCGGGGTCTATACAGGCCCGCCTGCCGGATCGTATTTCACTGCCGAGGCTGTCGCGGAAATCACCGCCGGCAAAACCTGAATTTCTTTACTGGAGCATTCATGGAATCCCTGCTCGTTTCCACCGGCGTCGTCGCGCTCGCAGAAATCGGCGACAAGACGCAGCTGCTCGCCTTCATCCTGGCGGCGCGCTTTCGCCGTCCGGTGCCGATCATCGCCGGCATCCTCTGCGCCACTCTGTTCAATCACTGTATGGCCGGTGCACTGGGCGCGTGGATCGTGGCCACGCTGAGCCCGCCCATTCTGCGCTGGGTGCTCGGCATCTCGTTCCTCGGCATGGCGATGTGGACGCTGATCCCCGACAAAATCGAGGAAGAAGAAGATGCCATGGCCAGCCGCTACGGCGTTTTCGGTGCAACGCTGGTCAGCTTCTTCCTGGCCGAGATGGGCGACAAAACACAGCTCGCAACAGTGGCGATGGCCGCGCACTTCGGCACGCCGGTACTGGTGGTGATCGGCACGACGCTGGGTATGTTGATCGCTGACGTACCCGCAGTGTTCCTTGGCCGCGGCCTGGCCGAGCGCATCCCAATGAAGCTGGTGCACTCCATCGCAGCAGCCATGTTCGCCGCAATGGGCGTGGCAACGCTGCTGGGGCTGGGCTCAGGCCTCGGGTTCTGATCGCTCCGCAAAGACAGCCGTTGCCGGGCGCCATCCAACGAGAGCAATAAGGGACTGCCGCAAACGATGACGGCATTTTCATGGAACCTTCCGGCTCAACTCATGGACTATTGATCCATGAAAGCCACGTACGCGATCCCAGCCCTACTGCTGCTCATCACCTTGTCCGGCTGTGCGCCGTTGCTGCCTGAGCCGCGGCCTGAAGTCGTCGGCCCAGAGCGGCCTGCAGTTGCGCCCAATACACAGGTCTTCGTTTATCCAACCGCTGGGCAGTCTGAGGCCCAACTCGATCGCGATCGCTACGAGTGCAATGCCTGGGCGGTCAAGCAGAGCGGGTTCGATCCCAGCCTGCCCATCGTCGCTCCACATCAGCGGGTACAGGTCGTCAGCGTCGCGCCGCAAGGCTCGGATGTGCTCCCCGGTGCCGTCACCGGCGCAATCATCGGTGCTGCGGTGTCGCGCCCTCGGGATGCGGGAGGCGGAGCGATCATCGGTGCCCTTGCCGGCACCCTCTTGGGCGCCGCCTCCGATCAGGCTCGTCAGGATCAGGCGACAGCCATCAACCGGCGTTTGCGGGAACAGAGCGCCAACGCCGTCGACCCGAGTCTCGAGGCGCACGCCTCCAACTTCCGTCGCGCACTCACGGCCTGCCTCGAGGGCCGCGGCTACTCGGTGAAATAGGCCTTCTCGGCCCTGGAGTCACCATGAAGACTGGAATGAGAATTGCGGTACTCGCCCTGGTCGCAAGCAGCGTTGGCGCCCTCGCACTGCCCGCGGCCCACGCCGGTGAGTCCTATGGTCGCGGTTATGTCTACGACAACCGCTTCAACCACAATCGCTACTACCCGCGCCCCGGCTATTCGATCGGCGTGCTTCCTCCAGGCTATGTATCAGTGCCCTGGCACGGCTCGTCCTACTATTACTATGGCGGCGTCTGGTATCGCCCTTATGGTCCACGCTTTCAGGTGGTCGAGCCGCCGCGCGGCATTCTGGTGCCGCAACTGCCTCCCGGTTACACAACCGTCTGGATCGGCGGAACCCCCTACTACTACGCTGGCGGTGCCTACTACCTCTGGGAGCCCAACCAGCGCGGCTATGTGGTGACCACCGTGCCGCATGGCGCAGAGGCCGCCGCTACCACTAGCGCTCCGGCGGGCGAAGAAATGTTTGCCTATCCGAAAAATGGCCAGACCGAGGCCCAGCAAGCCAAGGATCGCTACGAGTGCCATGACTGGGCCCGCGGCCAGACCGGTTACGACCCAACGCAGCCGGCAGGCGGTGTCAGCAGCGCCCAGGCCGACAGCAAGCGGTCCGACTACCTGCGCGCTCAAAAGGCCTGCCTCGACGCCCGCGGCTATAGCGTTCGCTGACCGCCCGACCAGACCGCGGCGTCCAGCGTGACGCCGCGGCAGGCAACTCATCATCCGCGGCGCCGTCTGGCATAATCGCGCGCAATTCGGCCCACGGCCGGGCGAAAAAGACCGATAGCCGCCGATGTCCCAATTCAAGTCCGAATTCCTGAACGTGCTCAATGAGCGCGGCTTCATCCACCAGTGCACCGACCTGGCGGCGCTCGACGAGTTGGCAGACAAGCAGGTCGTGACCGGCTACATCGGCTTCGATGCAACAGCGCGCTCGCTGCATGTCGGCAGCCTGATCCAGATCATGATGCTGTACTGGCTGCAGCAGACCGGTCATCGTCCCATCGCGCTGATGGGCGGTGGCACCACCAAGGTGGGCGACCCCTCCGGCAAGGACACGCAACGCGCGATGCTCACCGAGGCGGATATCCGCGCCAACCTCGATTCGATCCGCGGGGTGTTCACCAAGTTCCTGCGCTTCGGCTCCGGCGAGCGAGACGCGGTCATGGTCGACAACGATGAGTGGTTATCGAAACTCGGTTATGTGGATTTCCTCCGCGACTACGGCACGGAATTCACCATCAACCGCATGCTGACCTTCGACAGCGTCAAG
>CAYFPW010000214.1:0-2768 GCA_964345055.1 uncultured Steroidobacteraceae bacterium
TCGACGGTTTGGCCACGTCATCGCGCAGATAGACCGGTAACGCGCGCTCCGGCGTCACTGCGGCCGCGAGCCCATCACCAGCGGCCAAGCGTGCAATGTCTTGCGCCCGGGGTGGCGCATGGAGCGGAGCAACGAAAACATCAACTCCGGCAGCAGATCGTGCCTGCCAGGCCGCAGCCAGTTCAGCGTAGGCGTTGAAGCCGCTGCCCGCCGCCACCTGCGCTGGGCGCGGCGCGAGATCCACACCGGTGGGCGAACCCAGATGCTCTTCGCCCTGCAGGCAGGCACCCTCCGCACAGCGCGCAAACCGCGCCCAGTACACTTCGTGAATACGCGCATCCTGACAGACCAGCACCTCATCGGCCTGCGGAGCGAGGGTGAGCGCATGCACTGCCACGGCGCGCAGTGTCGACACCGGCGCGACCGGAAGTCCCGCCGAGAACGCCAGTCCTTGGGCAATGCTGGTCGCCATCCGGACTCCCGTGAAGGCACCCGGCCCGCGGCCAAACGCGATCAGATCGAGCGCACGCAGGGCAACTCCGCTCTCTGCAAGCAGCTCCGCCACCCAATGCAACAACTGCTCCGACTGGCCACGCACCGGCGGCGCAGTGCGTTCGGCTAATGCACCATCGAGCCACAGCGCGGCCGAGCAATACTCGGTGGCGCAATCCACTGCCAGCACTTTCATGTCAATTCCTCCAGCCATCGCTGACGCTGCTCGGGCAGCAGGTCGCCGGCACAGCTGCGCAGCAGAGTCAGCACCTCCGCGCCATCACGCGTGACGCGCATGGGCGGCAGCACCGCCAGAAAACTCTTGCCATAGCCTTTGCTGGTCAGGCGCGGATCGCAGATCACGGCTACGCCGCGATCATTCTCACTGCGGATCAACCGACCCACACCCTGCTTCAGGGCCATTGCCGCCTCCGGCAGCTGATACTCGCGAAAAGCGTTGCCGCCATGAGCCTGCAGATACTCGACGCGGGCACGCACCAGCGGATCGTCGACATGCGCAAAAGGCAGACGGTCGATGATGACTAGCCGCAAAGCCGCACCCTGTACGTCCACGCCTTCCCAGAAACTCGCGGTGCCGAGCAGCACGGCGCGACCGGACTCGCGGAAACGTCGGAGCAGCTGTTCGCGGGGCGCCTCGCCCTGCACCAGCAGCTCGTGGCGGCCTGTCTCGGGTGCCAGCCGCAGCTGTGCCGCCGCTTGACCCAGTGCGCGGTGTGATGTGAACAGCAGGAATGCCCCACCATCAGCTGCCTCGATCAGAGGTTGGGCCACCTGCAGCACGCGTGACGTGTACTGGCTATCGGACGGATCGGGCAAGCCGGAAGGGAGATACAGCAAGGCCTGTCGGCCAAAATCGAAGGGACTGTCCACGCACAGTGTGGCGGCGTCGGCCAGTCCCAGCCGCCCGGCGAAGTGGTCGAACTGACCCGCCAGCGCCAGCGTTGCGGAGGTAAAAATCCAGGCGCCAGGACGCTGTCTGACCAGCGCGCTGAAACGCGTCGCGATTTCATAGGGCAGCAAACTGAAGTGGACGCCACGCGCGCTGACACGTGCGGCGCGCGCGCCCTCCACGCTGCCGGCCTCGGTATCGGCGATGGCCGCAAGCGCCTGCACTGCCTGCCGCGCGCGTTCACCGCATTGTTTGACCTCGGCCGCCTCCTCGCCGGACAACTCCGCGGCAAATGGCTCGAGCGCATCACGCAGATCCGCAACGACACCCTGCTGGTCTGCCGTCATGTCCTGCCACGCAATACGCCGCTCGGCATCACCGAAGGCGCGGCGCAATTCACGCAGTGCGCGCTCGAGATCGCCACACCAAGCACGGCTGCGCGCGGCATCGACGGCCGCTGCCGCCAGTTCACGGCGCGCATCCTGCAGCAGCAGCTCGATCTGACGCGTGCTGCAATCCACACCAAAAAATTCAGCGGCCAGATCAGGCAGCTGATGTGCCTCGTCGAGCACCACGGCATCCACGGACGGCAGCAGATCGCCGAAGCCGTCTTCCTTCAGCGCCAGGTCAGCCATCAGCAGATGATGATTCACCACTACGATGTCCGCCTCCAGCGCCGCGCGCCGGGCCGCGAACACATGGCATCGGCTGAACTCGGCGCATTGGTTGCCGGTGCAACTGTCGCGGGTGCTGGTCAGTTGCGAGCGCAGGGGGTCGGACTCGCCCAACGCGGTGCACTCGGCCAGATCCCCGCTGCGAGTGCCAGAGGCCCAGTCACTCACCGCACTCAGCTGTCTGCGCTCCTGGAAGAGTCCACCCTGACCCTGCAGCGCCAGCAGCCGCGACCGACACAGGTAATTGGCGCGACCCTTGAGCAGCGCGACGCGCGCCGGCCGGCCCAGTGCGCCGGACAACAAGGGGATGTCACGGGCGAACAATTGATCCTGCAAGGTGCGTGTGCCGGTCGAGATGAGCACACGCAGCCCGGAGAGCAGTGCCGGGACGAGATAGGCGAAGGTCTTGCCGGTGCCGGTCCCGGCCTCCACCAGCAGCACCTCGCGCTCGGCCAGCGCCGACTCGATGCGCGCGGCCATCCGACGCTGCGCGCTGCGCGGGACAAAACCCTCCAACGCCCGCGCCAGGGCACCGCCTGGGCCAAAAAGTTCAACAAGTTGAGTCACGATCGCCGCACGATACTGCCGAAGAATTGCACAAAATCACCGCCGGAAGGCCACCACCGGCGTCCGGGCCGCTATACTAGGTGGTCTTCACCGAGATCAGCCCAGCGAGGATACGACATGGCGAC
>CAYFPW010000215.1:0-2757 GCA_964345055.1 uncultured Steroidobacteraceae bacterium
TGGTTGCGCGAGCTGCTGCTGGTGGCACTCCTGTTCAAGGCGCTGATACCCGCCGGCTACATGGCGGATGTGGGTCGGGATGGCCTGCCATCGCTGAAACTCTGTTCGTTTGCCTTGTCTCTGACCGGTCAGAGCACACCCGGTGGCGATGCGCCGTCGCCCGCGCCGAACAACAGCCAGGGCGACCATGCGATTCACGAACTGTGCCCGCAGACCCTATCGCTACAGCCAGCGCTGGCCTCTGCCTGGGTGATTACCTGGGCGAGCACGGCCGGCGCGGCGCGTCCGTCTGGCATCGAGACTGACTCACCCCTCTCTTATCTCTCACCGACGCCGCATACGCGGCTGCCGCGCGGCCCACCCTCACTCGGCTGATCGCTCGCGGGCGCGACGCCCGCATCGTGCGCAGTACCTCGGTCCGCGCCGTCGATCCCGGTCCATAGCGATCGGGTGACTGTCGATCAGTATTTGAGATAAGCCTCATGAAGAATCCGTTGACGCCGGCTGCACTTTGGCTGCCGCTGGCATTGAGCTTTTCCGCGCAGGCGGACACCGCGCCGACTGCGACCCGTGAACCAACACCGCAGACGCTTGGCATCGTGACCATCACCGCTGGCGCGCCGACCTCACTCCCCAGTGAGATCCCAACCACTCTGACTGGCCTGGATGCGGAGCAGCTCGCGCGCAGCGTGAACGCCACCGACAGTGAAGACGCACTCAAATATTTCCCAAGCCTTCTGGTGCGCAAGCGCTACATCGGCGACTACAACCATGCCGTGCTTTCCAGCCGCGCATCCGGCACCGGCAACAGTGCACGCTCAGCTGTCTATGTCGATGGCATCCTGATCTCCAACTTTCTTGGAAATGGCGCCAGCTTTGCACCGCGCTGGGCCCAAGTGACCGCGGAGGAGATCGAGCGGGTAGACGTGATGTATGGACCCTTCTCCGCGGCCTATCCAGGTAACTCGGTCGGCGCCATCGTGGACTATGTGACGCGTATGCCGGAGCGGTTCGAAGTACATCTGCAAACCACGGGCGCCGCGCAGCCCTTCCATCTGTACAACACCGATGAGACGCTGCTCGCCCATCAGGAAAGCGGCTCTGTGGGCCATCGCAGCGGCGCACTGGCCTGGTGGTTCAACCTGAACCATACCGACAGCCACGGCCAACCGCTCACCTTCCCGACGCGGCTGGTCACCGCCACCACGGCGGGCAGCGCAGGCTCGGTCGTGACCGACGCGGTGCTGGGTTTGGATCGCAGCAATAACCCGCAATACATACTCGGCACCGCGACCGAATATCGCACGGCGCAGGATCACGGCAAGATGAAGCTGTCCTACGATTTCACGCCGACGCTGCGCGCCAGCTACTCGCTGACAGTATGGCAGAACGATGCCAAGAGCTCTCCGCAGAGCTATCTGCGGGATGTGGCCGGCAATGCCATGTACAGCGGCACCGTCAACTTGGGTGGCCGCTATACGACATTGACCGCGAGCGACTTTAATCTTTCGAACGAATCGTTCCGACAGCTGGCGCACGGGCTATCGCTGAAGACCCACACCCTTGAACAGTGGGATTGGGAACTGGCCGCCAGCCTGATCGATTACCAGCGCGATCTGCAGCGACTCCCCACCGTGACTCTGCCGGCAGCAGCGAATAATGGCGCCGGAACACTGACAGACCAGCACGGTAGCGGCTGGGACACTCTGGCACTTAAGGGCACCTGGCGCCCACAGGGCATCAGCAGTACGCATGTGTTCGACTTCGGTCTGCAACAGGATCAATACCGGCTGCGCTCACTGAAGACCACCCTCACCGGCGACTGGCGCACCGACACCGGCGGCTCATTGAGTACCCGCGTGGCGGGCAACACCCGCATGCAGAGCGCATTCATTCAGGACGCGTGGGCTTTGTCGCCCACCTGGAAAACCGTACTCGGCCTGCGCGCCGAAAGCTGGGCGGCCTACGGCGGTCAAACCGCCACACTCAGCAGCGCGACGAGCTACGCCCATCGAAACAGCACTTATCTCTCGCCCAAAGCGGCGCTAGCTTGGGAGAGAACGAATGACGATGTTTTGAGGCTGTCCGTCGGTCGCGCAGTTCGGATGCCGACGGTGAACGAACTGTACGGTGCCACCTCCGGCGTACTCACCGTGGTCAATGACCCCACGCTCCGTCCCGAGAAATCCTGGACCGGCGAGCTCAGTTGGGAGGCACAACGCGGCGCATCGCACTGGCGTGTCACAGGCTTTCATGAAGTGGTACGCGACTCGCTCTATTCAGAGCGCGTTGCGGTGAGCAGCACTGTTGTCTCGCGCGTGACCAATGTCGCAAAGATCGCCACACCTGGCATCGAACTGGCAGTACAAACCAACGATTGGCTGCTGCATGACCTGGCCTTGCAAGCCAGCCTGACGTGGGCCGACTCGCGCATCAGAGAAAATGCCGGCTACGTGACCAACCCCAATGACACTCTCGGAAAATACCAGCCGCGTGTTCCGCAGTGGCGTGCCAGCGCAGAGGCCGATTACCGCTGGAACCAGTACTGGACGATGACGGTGGGTGCGCGCTATAGCGGCCCGCAATACTCCACACTGGATAACAGCGACCCCAACGGCTATGCCTATCAGGGCGCGAGCGCCTATGTAGTGACTGATCTGCGCCTGCGCTACCAGAGCTCAAGTCACTGGCATGCAGCGCTCGGCATCGACAACCTCGGCAACTATCAGTACTGGAACTTCCACCCCTACCCGCGCC
>CAYFPW010000216.1:0-2741 GCA_964345055.1 uncultured Steroidobacteraceae bacterium
ACGGTGGTCGACGGCGTGGCTTTCGTTGCAGTGGAATTCGATGCCGGAACGGATCCGGACAAGAAATCCGATGAAGTGACCCGTGAGGTGAATGCACTGCGCCCGGAGTTGCCTGCTGAAATCGCGCGACTGGAGATCCGGCGAATCAGCCCTTCAATGGTCAACGTACTGCAGGTAGCACTCACGTCTGCAGACGCCTCTTATCGCGAGATGGAAGACTATGCGCGTACGCTCTGTGACCTGCTTCGTCAGGTCAACGGGGTACGCACTGCCGAGCGCTGGGCGTTCCCGACGCGCGAGCTGCGCATTGCGGTCGATATGCAGCGCTTGGCACAGTCGCATGTGACACCCGGGCAGCTGCTCGCCGGAATCCAGAGCGAGAACGCCAATATTCCCGCCGGTTTCGTCACACTGGGCGAGCGCAGCTTCAGCCTGCAAACCTCCGGCGCCTATCGGACGCTCGACGAGGTACGCAACACAGTCATCGGTGGTGCGCCGGGTCGCATTGTCCGGGTACGTGACGTGGCCGATGTCAGCTGGGCAGATAGTCCGCCCAGTTATCTCGGTCGCTTCAATGGCACGCGCGCGGTATTTGTGACGGCCAGCCAGAATGACGGCTTCAATGCCATCACGCTGCAGCAGCACATGGACACCGTGCTGGATCAATTCGAGTCCACGCTGCCCAAGCACATCCGATTGGAGCGCGGCTTCGAGCAGTCACGCAACGTCGCCGCGCGGCTGCACCGGCTCTATACGGACTTCGCCATCGCCATCGGTCTGGTGGCGCTAACGCTCCTTCCCCTGGGGCTGCGCGCTAGCGGCATCGTCATGGTATCGCTCCCGTTGTCGTTGGCGATTGGTATCGCAACGCTGTACTTCGTCGGATACTCCCTCAATCAGATCTCGATTGCCGGCTTTGTCGTCGCCCTGGGTCTGCTGGTAGACGACTCCATCGTCGTGGTGGAAAACATCTCCCGCCATTTGCGTGAGGGCGCAGATCGCATGCAGGCAGCCATCGCCGGCACGCGCCAGATCACGGTTGCCATTCTTGGCTGCACCGCCACTCTCATCTTTGCCTTTCTGCCGCTGATGGCACTGCCAGGCAACGCCGGAAAATTCATCCGCGTGCTGCCCACCACCGTGATCGCCACCATCCTGGGGTCGCTGGCGATTGCGCTGCTCATCATCCCCTTCCTTGCTTCGCGCGTGCTGTCGG
Source organism: uncultured Steroidobacteraceae bacterium (assembly GCA_964345055.1). Lineage (GTDB taxonomy): Bacteria > Pseudomonadota > Gammaproteobacteria > Steroidobacterales > Steroidobacteraceae > FEN-1191. The sequence continues at coordinate 1,217 of CAYFPW010000216.1, forward strand.
CCAGGGGCACAGAGCACAAGAGCGCGCTGCTGGAACGCCTCATGGGGGCGATTCATCGCTATTACCGCCCCGCTCTGCATTTCTGTCTGGCACGGCCGCGTGCCACCACGGGTATTGCTCTGGGCGGTTCTCTCCTCGTGATACTGCTGCTGGGACGCGTACTGGGCAGCAGTCTCTTCCCAAAGGCGGACACGCCGCAGTTCCTGATCACCATTCAGACGCCGAACGGCACCTCCCTCGAGACTACCGATCGCGCCCTTCGCTTCGTCGAACAGACGCTGGCGAAGACGCCTGAGGTGAATGCCTACTTCTCGAACCTAGGCCACGGCAACCCGCAGATCTACTACAACCACATCGTACGCAACGATGCGGCCAACTTTGCCGAGCTGTTCGTGCTACTGCGCGGCTATGACACACGACGAACTCCACAGATGTTGGAGCAGCTACGCCAGTCGTTGCAGAGCTATCCCGGTGCTCGGATCGAGATTCGTGAATTTACCAACGGCATTCCGATCTCCGCACCGATCTCGGTGCGCATCATCGGACCCGACCTCGCAACGCTAGAGTCTTTGTCGGAGCAGGTCCGGCGCCTGATCGAAACCGTTCCGGGCACAAGGCAGGTGAGCAATGCACTGCGCGTACCGCGTACGAATCTGCGCTTGCAGATCGACTCGGAGAAGCTGGGCTTGCTTGGCGTACCGACGGTTGAGTTGGATCGTGCCGTCCGCCTCGCCGTGTCGGGACTGAGCGCCGGTACTTTTAAGAGTCCGGAGGGTGAGCAGTACAACATCATGGTGCGCACACCGGTGGGCACTCAGGCGACGCTGGCGAACCTGCAGCAGGTCATGGTCCCGTCGCAGAGCGGTGCACTGCTGCCTTTGTCGCAACTGGCCACGCCGGTATTTGAGCGAGCCCCGACATTGATTCAGCGCTTCGGTCGCGAACGCGCCGCAGTGGTCGACGCGGACGTGGAACGCGGCCAGAACACCGGCAAGGTCACCGCCGCCGTGGTGAAAAAGCTGGATGCGATGAGCTGGCCACGGGGGTATCGCTACAGCCTAGGCGGCGAAGCCGAATCCAGCGCTGAGTCCTTCTCAGGTATTGGTGGCGCGATCATCGTTGCGCTGTTCGGCATCTTTGCCGTACTCGTGCTGGAGTTTGGCAGCTTCAAGGCGACACTGATTGTGTTGACGGTTGTGCCGCTGGGCGTCGCGGGTGGTCTGCTGATGCTGCTTCTGACTGGCAACGATATCTCTTTCATTGCCAGCATTGGCTTCGTCGCACTGATCGGTATCGAGATTAAAAACTCCATCCTGCTGGTGGATTTCACCAATCAGCTGCGCGCCCAAGGTGTGCCGCTGGGTGAAGCCATCGAACAGGCTGGCGAGGTGCGCTTCCTGCCAATCCTGCTCACGTCGGCCACTGCCATCGGCGGATTGCTGCCTCTGGCCCTGCAGAACAGCAGCCTGTATTCACCGATGGCCTGGGTGATCATCGGCGGATTGATTAGCTCGACGCTGCTGGC
>CAYFPW010000217.1:0-2720 GCA_964345055.1 uncultured Steroidobacteraceae bacterium
GTGCGCGGCGCGTTCACGGTCCCCATGCTGGAGGCTGCGCGCCTGGCACAAGCCGGCGAGGAGCAGCCCTCGAACGATGTGATCGTCGCTTATTTGGATAAAAGGCTCTCGGTCACTGCCGATGATCAGCCCTGCCAGCACGCAGCGGCACCCCATGCGCTGAGCGCGTCGTCCCAGTTCCGACGTTTCGAATTCACTTACCGTTGTGACAGTGCGAAAGACATCACACTGCACAACGAGGCGTTCTTCGAGATCGTACCCACGCACGTCTCGCTGGCGCAGATCGAGACCAGTGACGGCGCCTTCATCGAACAGCTCTTCACGGCCGACAATACTGCGGTATCTACCGCAGGGGGTGGCGAGAACAAGATGCGCAGTGCGGGGCTCATCCAGTATGTCGGCATGGGCATCAACCACATCCTCACGGGTGTGGACCATATGTCCTTTCTCGTCGGTCTGGTGCTCATCTCCCGTCGACTCCGCGATCTGGTCTACGTCATTACCGGCTTCACGCTGGGCCACAGCATCACGCTGGCACTGGCCGTTACAGGGATTCTGCGTCCGCACGCCGAATACATCGATGCGCTGGTGGCCCTGACCATCGCATTGATTGGCGTCGAGAATATCGTGGTGGCGACGCGGCGCCCGCTGCGTATTGCGCTGGCGGTGGGCGGTGTATTGCTTTTGATGGCGCTCGGCAATATCGCCGGCGTCGTCAAATTGCCATTGCTGTTGCTGGTTGGCGCCGGCATCTTCAGCGCCAATTACCTGATGCTATCGGGGCACCTGCGTGATGCGGCACGGTTGCGGTTGGTGGTGACGCTGGTATTCGGACTGATCCACGGATTTGGCTTCGCAGCGGATCTTTTGGAGATGAAGCTGCCAGTGGAAAAACTGGTGCAGATCCTGCTCGGATTCAACCTCGGCGTGGAAGTGGGGCAACTCACGCTCGTTCTGGCACTCACCGGCATCGTAGCACTGTTGGTTCGCATGAAGTGGCGCCTGCCGCGGCCCGTGGTAGTCGATGTTGCTTCCGCGGCGCTGGTCGCTCTGGGGACCTATTGGTTCCTCGTTCGTAGCGTGGTTCTGTGACCCGACGTCCGGCCGGCGCGGCGGCAATGAGGGTTGAACTGAACGACGTCTGGCTGAGACGTTCGGGCCGTGTGGTGTTGCGCGGCATTGATTGGTGCATCAGGCCCGGCGAGCGCTGGGTGGTGCTAGGTACCAATGGTGCCGGCAAGACTCAACTGCTGAAGTTGGTGGCCGGTGCAATCTGGCCCAGCCCGCGCAAATCAACGCGTCGGCTCTATACCTGGCGGGGAGAAACTCACGATGAGCCCCGTGATGTCAGCGATGAAATCGCTTACGTGGGTGCGGAACGCCAGGATCGTTACGAGCACTATGAATGGAATCTTCGGGTCGCGCAGGTGGTCGGTACGGGCCTGTATCGTACGGACATCCCGCTGCATCGGCTCACCGAAGCCAATCGTATGCGCATCACGCGGCTGCTGCGGCTGCTCGATATCGCGTCGCTGGAGAAGCGACGTTTCCTGACCCTTTCCTATGGTCAGCGGCGCATGGTGCTGCTGGCGCGCGCATTGGCTGCGAACCCAGCCTTGATGTTGCTGGATGAACCGCTGAACGGGCTCGACCCTGAGCGGCGCGAGCGCCTGCTGCGATTGTTTGCCCGGCGCAATGTCTTGCCGTCGTCATGGGTGCTTTCAACGCACCGGAGTGAGGATATCCCCGCCGATGCCACGCACCTTTTACGGCTCGAGCGCGGTCGAGTGGCCTTTCAGGGCACCTTGGCAGCGGCGCGGCGACGCGGTTTGCTGCACGCGTCGAAACCGACGCAGGATGGGCGAAGCACCGTTCGTAGCGTGGCGGCTGCCAAGTCGCGGCGTGTCCGGCGAGCGGAGAATGCGGTGCCGCTGATCCAGTTACGTAATGGCTGGGTGTGGCTCGAGGGCAGGTCGGTGTTGCGGCGACTGGAATTTACGGTGGGCGCGGGCCAGTGCTGGGTGGTTCACGGTCCAAATGGCAGTGGGAAGTCGACGCTGGTACGCGCTTTGTATGGTGATTTGGGCGTTGCGGCGCAGGGCACGCTGCGCCGGCGCGGCATCGAGGCCGGTGTGCCCATCGGTGAGTTCAAGCGGCGCGTGGGACTGGTCGCGCCGGAGTTGCAGACTCTGCATCCGCTGTATCTCACGGCGCTTGAGGTCGTAGTCTCAGGCCTGCACGCCTCGATTGGGCTGGATGTGCGACCCACGGCGACGGAGGCGGCGCGAGCCCGACGGAGCCTGCAGAGCGTGGGTGCGATAGGGCTCAGTGCACGGCCGTTGCGGGAGCTGTCTTATGGGCAATTGCGTCGCGTGTTGTTTGCACGAGCATTGGTTGCTGAACCGGATATCCTGTTGCTCGATGAGCCCTATACCGGGCTCGATGTGGTGACCCGCCGCGCGCTGCAGGCGCGGGTGGAGTCGCTGGCTGGGCAGGGTACGACCCTGCTGATGACCACGCATCATCATGACGAATGGCCGCTGCACGCGAGTCACGAGCTGGAACTGCGCGACGGGGACGCGCGCTACTGTGGTGTGGTGCGGCGTGGCTGAGGACAACATGCAACCTGTGGTTCATGCCAACGGGCGGGTTCAACAGGTGCCGGGACGCTGACATGGGTGCATTGCCAACTCTTTTCTTCATCTGCGTGATCGACGTGT
>CAYFPW010000218.1:0-2699 GCA_964345055.1 uncultured Steroidobacteraceae bacterium
TTCATGGCCTCAACGGTCATGGCACCCCAGCTCAGCAGCGTCACGTCATCGCCATTGCGCAGGCGGAAGCAGCGATCGATCGGCAATGCCTGGCCGTCATCCTGCACCTCCTGGCGGGCGAGTCGATACAGTCGCACGGGTTCTAGGAACATCACCGGATCGGGTGCGCGGATCGCACCGAGCAGCATGCCGTAGGCGCGTTGAGGCGAGGACGGGCACAGCACCCGGAGTCCAGGGTGATGACACAAAAGTGTCTCCAGACTCTCCGAATGATGTTCGGGTGCGTGAATGCCGCCGCCATGGGGCATGCGCAGCACCAGTGGGCAGGTGATACGGCCGCGCGTGCGATTGCGTAAACGCGCTATGTGACTGGCTATCTGGTCGAGCGCGGGATAGATGAATCCCATGAACTGGATTTCCGCCACGGGCTTGAGTCCCTGCGCAGCCAGCGCAACAGAGACCCCGGCAATCAGTCCCTCGGCAAGCGGGGTGTCGAAGACGCGCTGTGCGCCGAAGCGCTGCTGCAGGCCGCTGGTGGCGCGGAAGACGCCGCCATTGACGCCGACGTCCTCGCCGAGCACCACCATGTCAGGATCGTGCCGCAGCTCCCACGCCTGGGCGAGGTTGATCGCCTCCACCATGCTGATCTGTGCCATGGACTAGCGGCGACCGCTGAAGCGGCGCGCCTCCTCACGTTGCCATTCCAGACCGCGCGGCAGTTGCGCGTAGACATGATCGAACATGGCGTCGACAGGTTGGCGCGGCGTAGTGAGGTACTCCTGCACGGCAGCTTCGATCTCGGCGCTGCATTCAGCGCGCCACGTTGCTTCCTGCGCATCGCTCCACAGTTGGCGTTCCTCGAGGAAGCGACGCATGCGTACCATCGGCTCGCGCGACCGGGCCGCGGTGACTTCCTCGCTATCGCGGTAGCGACTGGCGTCATCCGAGGTGGTGTGATCGGAGAGCCGGTAGGTGAGTGCCTCGATCAGCGTGGGCCCGTCGCCGCGACGCGCTCGCTCGGCGGCCTCACCCACCGCAGCGCGAACCGCCAGCAGGTCATTGCCGTCAATCTGCTGGCAGCGAATACCGGCGGCAATGCCTTTCTGTGCCAGTGTCTCGCAAGCAGTCTGTACCCGAACCGGCGCGGAGATCGCGTATTGGTTGTTGACGACCACAGTGACCAGCGGCAGACCGCGTGCACCGGCGAAATTGATGGCTTCATAGAAGGCGCCCTGAGAAGTGCCGCCATCGCCGATGTAGCCGAGCGCGCAACGGGCTTCGCCGCGCAGCTTGAACGCCAGCGCCGCACCTGCGGCATGTGGCATCTGTGAAGCGATGGGCACGCAGAAGGGGAAGTCCTGCGGCGTATTGACGTACTGGGTGCCGCGCTCGTCGCCACCCCAGTAGAGCAGCACGTCGCGCAGCGTCACGCCTCGCCAGAATTTGGTCCCGATTTCGCGGTAGACCGGGAAAACCACGTCCTGCGGAAGTAGCGCCGCACCGACCCCGACATGCACCGCCTCCTGGCCGAGGCAGGGCGGGTAGGTGCCCAGCTTGCCGGTTCGCTGCAGGTTGACGGCCTTGGTATCGAAGAGGCGCGTGCGCACCATCATGCGGTACATGGCCAGCCATTCCTGAGGGTTGTCCGCCAGCGATGGCAACCGGCCGGTCAGCCTGCCGTCTGCGTCCAGCAGCTGCAGATACGGCACCGAAAAATTGGCCACGATGGTCGCCCCGTTCATAAGGCGAATCGTAACATCCCGCGGCCGTTTCTAGTGCCCGCCCGCGACAGGCGCTCCACCACGGGTTGGCCGTGACAGCCAGATCACCGGTGCCAGCAGCAGAAGGATGACGCTGAAGACACGCATCAGATCGTTGATCGCCAGCGTCTGCGCCTCGTGCGTGATCTGAAAAAAGGTATACGGCAGCAGCGCACCGTCACCGCCGGCGGCGCCGAAGCGGCTGGACCAGTCGAGCCAGGTCCCACCGGACTGGATGCCCGCAGCCATTGTGGCGCTGTGATAATCCGTGCGTTCGGTCCACAGCCATACCGAAAGAGCGGTCGACGTGGACCCGGCAATGCTTCGCAAGAAACTGCTGAGACCGGATGCCGCCGCGAATTCATTCGGCTTGATGTCCGAGAACATGATCTGCTGCAGTGGCAGGAAGAAGCACGACAGTCCCGCACCCTGGAGAAGGCGTGGCTCTACATAACTCCAGAAGTCGCCATGTGCGTTCAGGCTGCCAGCCCAATACATAACGAACGACAACACCAGAAAACCCAGACTGGCGAGCATGCGCGGATTCAGTCGCCGGATGTTGGCGCCTACCACGGGCATGAGCAGGATGCCGAGAATGCCTACGGGTGCGGTGGCGAGTCCGGCCCACTCCGCGGTGTAGCCGACAGTGGTCTGCAGCCAGAGCGGATAGGCCACCACGGCGCCGAAGAAGCAAAAGAAGCCGACGCATAGGCAGATCAGGCCAACCGTGAAATTACGATGCTTGAACAGGTGCAGGTCGAGAATCGGATGCCGGTCGGTCAGTTCCCATGCGATGAGCAAGCTCAGCGCCACCACGGCGGTGATCGCTGCGGCGCGGATGATCGTCGATTCAAACCAGTCCAGTTCATTGCCGCGGTCGAGCATGAATTGCAGTGCGCCCACACCGGCGATGAGCAGCAGCAGGCCAATGGCATCGAC
>CAYFPW010000219.1:0-2696 GCA_964345055.1 uncultured Steroidobacteraceae bacterium
GGGGCCTGGTGGAGCGGTGTGAGCCTGCTTTCCAAGTGCTTGACCGGATGTAGGGAATTACGGATCATTCTGCGGCTGTGATGGCGCGTGGACGCGCTCGCAACCCAGGTTCGCATCCTATCACCGATCACCTCCGGGCGCTCCGCACTCATGACAGATTTCATCCCCGATCAGGATCTCGATCCGACACAGACTCAGGAGTGGATCGAGTCGATCGACTCGGTCATCCGCAGTGAGGGTGCCGAGCGCGCCCATTACCTTCTCGAGCGCGTGATCGAACACACGCGGCGCTCCGGCGCGTATCTGCCGTTCCGTGCGAATACCGCCTACCTGAATACCATCGCTGTGGGCCAGGAGCCTGAGTATCCGGGCGACCGTGGGCTGGAGCGGCGCATCGAGGCGTGGATCCGCTGGAATGCCATGGCCATGGTGGTCAATGCCAATCGCAAGTCCAGCGAATACGGCGGTCACATCGCCAGTTACGCCTCATCGGCAACCATGTACGAAGTGGGCTTCAACCATTTCTGGCGTGCGGCGACTGACAAGAACCCCGGTGATCTGGTGTTCGTGCAGGGCCATTGCGCGCCGGGCATCTATGCTCGCGCCTTCCTGGAAGGGCGACTGAGCGAAGATCAGCTGCGGCACTTCCGGCAGGAGGTCGGCGGCGGTGGCCTCAGCTCCTATCCGCATCCCTGGCTGATGCCGGATTTCTGGCAGTTCCCCACGGTGTCGATGGGCCTCGGGCCGATGATGGCGATCTATCAGGCGCGCTTCATCCGCTACCTGGAAAATCGTGGCATGACGCCGCCGTCGGATCGCAAGGTCTGGGCGTTCTGCGGTGACGGCGAGATGGACGAGCCGGAGTCGATGGGCGCGCTGACGATGCCGGTGCGCGAGAAGCTCGACAACCTGGTGTTCGTCATCAACTGCAACCTGCAGCGGCTGGACGGGCCAGTCCGCGGTAACGGCAAGATCATCCAGGAGCTGGAGGCCGCATTCCTCGGCGCCGGCTGGAACGTCATCAAGGTCATCTGGGGTTCGCGCTGGGATCCGCTGTTCGCGCGTGACTACTCGGGCATCCTGCCGAAGGTCATGGAGGCCACGGTCGATGGCGAGTACCAGAATTATAAGGCCAAGGGCGGCGCGTACACGCGCGAGCATTTCTTTGGCAAGGATCCGCTCATGAAGGAACTGGTGGCCAATATGTCCGACGAGGACATCTGGCGCCTGAACCGCGGCGGACATGATGCCCAGAAGGTCTTCGCAGCCTATGCGGCCGCGATGAAGAGCGATGGGCGCCCGACGGTGATCCTCTGCAAGACGGTGAAGGGCTTTGGGCTTGGCAAGGCGGCTGAGGGGCAGATGGGTGCCCATCAGCAGAAGAAGCTCGATGACGAGTCGCTGCGTGAATACCGCGACCGCTTCAACATTCCGGTGAGCGACGAAGACATCGCGACACTGCCGTTTCGCAAGCCCGCTGAAGACAGCGAGGAAATGCGCTACCTGCACAAGCAGCGCAAGACGCTGGGTGGCTACCTGCCGGCACGTCAGCCGGTGGCAGCACCGCTGGTGGTGCCGCCGTTGAGTGCCTTCCAGTCCATTCTCGATGGCACGAACGGGCGCGAGATTTCCACCACCATGGCCTTCGTGCGGCTGCTGGGTGTGCTGCTCAAGGACAAGAATGTGGGTCGGCACATCGTGCCGATCGTGCCGGATGAGGCGCGCACCTTCGGTATGGAGGGTCTGTTCCGCCAGATCGGTATCTACTCCTCGGTGGGACAGCTGTACACGCCGACGGATGCCGATCAGCTGATGTCCTACCGCGAGGATCAGAAAGGCCAGATGCTCGAGGAAGGCATCAACGAGGCTGGCTCGATGTGCTCGTGGATTGCCGCGGCCACGTCCTATGCCAACCACGGCGTCGCGATGGTGCCTTTCTACATCTACTACTCGATGTTCGGTTTCCAGCGTGTCGGCGACTTCATCTGGGCGGCGGGTGACATGCGCTCGCGCGGCTTCCTGCTCGGCGCGACAGCGGGTCGGACCACGCTCGCCGGAGAGGGCCTGCAGCATCAGGATGGGCACAGTCATCTGCTGGCCACGACCGTGCCCAACTGCCGCGCGTACGACCCGACGTATGCTTACGAACTCGCCGTAATCATTCAGGACGGCATGCGTCGGATGTATGGGGAAGGTGAGAGCATCTTCTATTACATCTCGCTGATGAACGAGAACTATGCCCAGCCGGCACTGCCCGAAGGCGTGACCGACGGCATTCTGCGCGGTGGCTACCGGCTGCAGCAGGGCGGTGCGGGCAAGAAGCGCGTCACGCTGCTGGGCAGCGGCACCATCCTGCGAGAGGTCATCGCCGCCGCCGAACTGCTCAAGGAACAGTTCGGCGTGGCCGCCGACATTTATTCCATCACCAGCTTCAGCGAGCTGCGACGCGATGCGCTGGGCTGCGAGCGCTGGAACTTGCTCAATCCCGCCGAGACACCCCGTGTGCCGTACGTGGCAACGCTCCTGGGCGACTGCCCTTCGCCGATCATTGCGGCCAGCGATTACATGCGCACGGTGGCCGACCAGATCCGCCAGTGGCTGCCGCGTCACTATGTGACGCTCGGGACTGACGGTTTCGGACGCAGCGATGCGCGCGCGGAGTTGCGCCAGCATTTCGAGGTCGATCGCCGCTTCAT
>CAYFPW010000220.1:0-1853 GCA_964345055.1 uncultured Steroidobacteraceae bacterium
CAGCAGCGCGCACAGCAGCGGCGCGGAACGGGGTCTGAGGGTCATCGAATTGCGCATGGGCTTTTCGTATCTGACATCAGGGATCCCTAGAGTATCAGGAAGTCGTATCCGTACTCATCGCGATACGACCCCGGACATCCCACGATCGACGCGTTTTCACGCTGCCCGATAATCATCCCACGCGTTGATCAGGTTTCAGGGAGTCACCCCATGCACAGGCCAGTCGTCTCAGTACTGAACGGGATCGCTGCTACGGCTGCGACAGCACTGCTCATGGTTGCCTGCACGAATCCAACGTCACCACCCACCCAGACCACCGCAGATACCGCGACGTCGGGGGCTGCGGCCAGCTCGGCTGCGAACATTTCCGCACCCGCCACGCCGCCGCTGTCGTTGCCGGTCAGTCTGAATGCGGTCATGGTAGGCGCCATCGATCATGCCTCCGATCCCCTGTTCGGCGTCGGCAATGCCATGTACGGCAGCGGCCGATTACCGAAGTCCGATGCGGACTGGGCCGAAGTGCAGTTCCATGCCTATCAAATGGTGATCCTGGGCAAGGTGATCCAGCTGCCCGGCACGGGCCCAAAAGATGCCGAGTGGGCGGCGAACCCGCAGTTCAGGGCCTTCGCGGATTCACTGTCTGCGGTGGGCATGGACATGCTGGCCCTGACAGAGAAAAAGGATGCCAAGGGCTTTCAGGCCGCCGGCAACAAGCTCATCGACATCTGCGAGAGCTGCCATCAAGCCTTCAAACCGGACATTCCGACGATGAAGCTCTATCACCGCACCCTGCACAAACAGGGCCGGTGAACGCACCAATACAACTGGTTGGCTGACAGAATCGGGCAGCGCGCAGCGACTCAGCTGCGCGTTTGCCCGCTTCCCCGCACCACATATTTATAGCTGGTGAGCTGCTCCACACCCACGGGTCCGCGGGCGTGGAAGCGATCGGTGGAAATGCCAATCTCCGCACCCATGCCGAATTCGCCGCCGTCGGCAAACTGCGTGGAGGCGTTATGCAGGACGATGGCCGAATCGACGCGCGCCAGGAAACGCTCGGCCGTCGCCGGGTTGCCAGTGACGATGGAATCGGTGTGCGAGGAGCCGTAGCGGGCGATGTGCTCGATCGCCGCATCCACACCCTCCACCACGCGCACCGCGATGATGGCATCGAGGTATTCGGTGTACCAATCTTGCTCGGTCGCCGGCTTTACACGCGCATCGAGCGCACAGACCGCCGCATCGCCACGCACCTCACAGCCCGCAGCGAACAGATCCGCGAGGATCAGCGGCAGATGCGTTGCTACACAGGCGCGATCAACAAGCAGGGTTTCGGCCGCGCCACAGATGCCCGTGCGCCGCATCTTGGCATTGAGTACCACCTTGCGCGACATCTCCACGTCCGCATCGCAATCCACATAGACATGGCAATTGCCCTCCAGATGGCCGATCACCGGCACACGCGCTTCGGCCTGCACACGCGCCACCAGGCTCTTGCCACCGCGCGGCACCAGCACATCGATGTAGTCCGTCATGCCGGCCAACATCTCGCCCACCGCGGCACGGTCCGTCACCGGCACTCGCTGAATGCAGGCCGGAGGCAACCCTGCGGCGGTGAGACCTTCCACCAGACAGGCATGGATTGCGGCATTGGATCGAACACTCTCCGAGCCACCGCGCAGAATGACTGGATTACCGGACTTGAGACAGAGCGCGCCGGCATCGGCGGTCACATTCGGCCGGCTCTCGTAGATGATGCCGATCACACCCAGCGGCACGCGCACACGCTGGATCAGCAAGCCGTTCGGCCGCCGCCATTCCGCGGCCACGCTGCCGATCGGATCGGGCAGCGC
>CAYFPW010000220.1:1863-2687 GCA_964345055.1 uncultured Steroidobacteraceae bacterium
ATCGATCATGGCCGCACCGAGTTGCGCCTCGGTGGCGGCTCGCACGTCCTGCTCATTGGCCGCAATGATCTCGGCGGCACGTGCGCGGATGGCGGCAGCCATCGCAGCCAGCGCCTGATTCTTGCGTGCGCTATCGGCCAGCGCCAGTTGCGGAGCGGCGGCCACGGCTACCTCTCCTAGGCTCCGCATCAGGGTTTTGATGTCGACGGCAGCTTGCGGATTTGCGTTCACAGAATCACCAGGTCGTCACGATGAATGAATTCGGCACGAGCGCGGAAGCCGAGGACGGCTTCGATCTCTGCGCTCTTGTGTCCCATGATGCGACGGGTGTCGGCATCCGAGTAGCCCGCGATGCCACGCGCCACTTCCGCGCCATCACTGCCCAGCACGCTGACGGTGTCGCCGGCAGCGAACTGCCCCTGAGTGTGCGTGACGCCAGCCGGCAACAGGCTGCGACCCTCGCGGAGCGCACGCAGCGCACCGGCATCGATCTGCACGGCACCGACCGGACGCAGCGTGCCCGCGATCCACTGCTTGCGCGCAGCGACTGGCGTGGAAAGGGGTCGAAACCAGGTGCAGCGCACCTTCTTGCCTTCCAGCCGCTTGAGCGGATGAAGATGATGTCCGGCAGCGATGCACATATGGCAGCCCGCGCCCACGGCAATCCGCGCGGCGGCGATCTTCGTCGCCATGCCACCGCTGCCCACCGCGGAGGCCGACCCACCGGCCATTCCCTCGATCTCGGGGGTGATGCGCTCGACAGTCGGGATGAACTGCGCCGCCGGATCGCGGTTCGGATCGCCGGTGTACAACCCATCCACGTC
>CAYFPW010000221.1:0-2685 GCA_964345055.1 uncultured Steroidobacteraceae bacterium
CGAGGCGGCGCTCGTAGTCGAAGTAACGCGCCAGATACAGGCGATCATCCGCATCGAGAATGAGTGGCGCGGTATGGGTGCTTTCAGGTGTGCCGACGAGTCGGGAATCCAGCAGTGCGTTGCGCTCCCGCGTGAGTATCAATGGGTCTTGGCAATCGAGGGCGCGGGCGAGCGGGATGCAGACATCGCCGTTTTCCGTGGCGATCAGAGCCGCCTGCGCAGCCTTCGCGACGAGGCTGGCGGTTGCATCGTCAGTGCCTAGTTCCGCCGCCCAGGCACGCAGTCGCGCGGCGAGGGTGGTGGCCAGCACTTCGATCGGCTTCTCCGAATCGCGTCGTGTCATGACCGATTCCCGCTCATCAGGTGCTGTGACAGGGACTCGATGAGCTCTAGCGGCGGCGTGCTGGCATAGACGCCCAGAGGCTGACCATCAGATGTCAGCCAGTCTGGACGAACACCGCGCACGAAGAGGTAGCGGGTGCCGCCGATATGGCGAGTGTAATCGTAGTTCGGCACATGCAACCGCAGGTGATGATGCAGCGCGACGGTGTAGAGGATGTGCTGCAGGTGGTATCCCTCAGCCTGCATGGTGAGTTCAAGCGCCTCAGGCGTGTAATCAGCGGGTCGCTCACCCAGGAAGTTTGACTTCCAGTCCAGCAGGTAAAAACGCCCCTCATGCTCGAAGACAAGATCGACAAAACCGTGCAGATAGCCTGCGAGCGTGCGCGGCTCCAGCTGTGGCATGCGGTAGCCGTATTGCTCGAGCAGCGAGGCCAGCCCGTGGCTCTGAAGCCGCGTGGCCGGCAACATGAATTCCCATTCCGTGAGGCGCTTGGTGAGTGGAATGGTTGCCAGCGTGAAGCCGCCCGGCAGGCGGGTCTGCAGCACATCGGCCAGCATACGTTGCATCATCCGCGTCAACAGTTCTCTGTCGGTCTTATCGCCGCGGGTTGGCGGATGCGCATCCAGAGCATGGCTGATGGCGTCATCCCAGCCCACTTGATGCGTAAAGTCGATTCGCTCGAACAGGTCATGCACGCATTCGCCGGCTCGTGCACCACGCGGGAACCTGAGCATGTCGTCGCTTGCGATATCCGATCCGTCGGCCAGCGTACCCGTGATTCCGGTATGCGAGTCTTTTTCGGTGGCACTTGCATCAAAGATGTGGCCGCGCAAAATTCCGCTGAAGCTGCCGAGGCGCCAGTCGGGTGGGATGCGGGGGGAGGGCAGTGCACTGACCGTGGTCGCCGCCCGTACAGATGGTTGCCACGATTCGAGTGACACCTTCGGAAGGGGTGTCAGTGAAACGACATTGCTGTGGCGTTGGCCCCAGTCGTGCCATTTTTGCAGTGTTTCATCGGGCTGATATTTGTTCGCGAAAAAATCTTCGGCCTCAACCTCCTGTTGATTCAGTACCAGCCAGTTCAGAGGCGCTCGGGAACTCTCGGAGAATGACGGTGTCCCGAAAGTCATTTTCGAATAGGGCCCGGCCACGAGATAAAGGCGATGCACGGCCCGCGTGAGTGCAACATAGATGACGCGCAGCCACTCGGCACGCTCCTCTTTCTGGCGGAGTGCCGCTATATCGCTTTTCCCGTTTTCCTCAACGTTGTTTCGGAAATCAATGCATAGTTGCGCGCCATCGTGGTATTCAACACCCTCAAGATTACGGTCGCCCCGTTTATTCAGACCTTCGAACAGATACGGACAGAAGACGATTGGGTACTCCAAGCCCTTGGATTTGTGGATGGTGACTATCTGCACCAGATTACGGTCTGATTCCAGACGCAACTCGGCAGCATCGTCGCCCTGACCGTCAGCACGTCGTTCCGAGAACCAGCGCATCAGCGCCTCGGGCGAAGGGTGATCTGAGGCTGCATCCTGCAGGCACTCTCCGAGCTGTAGCAGGTTGGTGAGGCGGCGCTCTCCATCCGGCCGCTGCAGCAGGCGCTCACCGATTTCCATTTTTGTCATGAGCTCGCGCAGCATGACGCCCACACCCTGAAGGCGCCATCGTTCACGTGCTGCGCTCAGGCGCTCTACCCACGCAGATTCTTCGCGACCGTTCGCGTCGAGCGCGAGGATCGCAGCGGCATCAAGGCCAAGCATCTCCGTTGCCAGTGCACTGCGGACCAGCCCAGAACGGCTGGGTTCGAGAATGGCTTCGAGCAGGCGTGCCAACTCACCGGCCTCGCGACTCTTGTAGACAACTTCCTTGGAGCGCTCAATGCTGCTGATCGAAAGCGTGGCCAGCTCTGCCTGAATCTGTTTCGCCCGAGCATGGGTGGGCACTACCACCGCGATATCACCGGCATTGAGTGCGCGCTCACCGATCCTAACCTGACCCTCTGCAGCGCTCTGGAGAAGCCGGGCGATCTCAGACGCCGTCGCGCTGGTCGCCCGCTTGCGGGCCTCCGCTTTGTCGAGCGGGGCTTCTCTGCCGGGCAGTGTCCAGACCACGAGCGGTTGAGATCCGCTGCATTCATCAACAAATGGTTCGCGCGGTTTGTCGCCCAGATGCAGCGGCTGGTAGTGGAGGCCCGGGGTCAGAAACGCTTTAGTGTGCGCGCCGAAAAGCGCATTGAGAGCCTCGATGAGGTCCTTGCTTGAGCGCTGATTGTGCGCCAGCGATGTGAGGGCATTCGAGTTGCGGGCCCGGGCGGTCTCGCGCGCATTCAGATAGAC
>CAYFPW010000222.1:0-2648 GCA_964345055.1 uncultured Steroidobacteraceae bacterium
GGTGCATCGCCGGATCTTGGTGCCCCAGAAACGCTGCCGCTGCTAGGCCGAACGCTGGGTCGGCTCCACGCCTGCGGGGCGCGGCGGCCATTCCGTGTGCGGCCTGCGCTCCGCGGCGAAATGCTTGGCGAGCGTGCCCGGCGTACGGTGCTCGACTCGCCGCAGCTGCCCGAGGACTGTGCCGCGCGTTATGCCGGAATCTCCGCCGAATTGGTGGCCGCCATCCTCTCGCGCTGGGAATCGCTCGGTGTGGTGCGCGCCATCCGGCTGCACGGCGACTGCCATCTGGGCAATATTCTCTGGCAGGAGCGCGGTCCGCTGTTTGTCGATCTGGACGATTGCATGAGTGGTCCGGCCATTCAGGATCTGTGGATGTTCCTCTCGGGCACCGGTGACGAGCAGCGTCGCCAGTGGGATCTGCTGCTGGCGGGATATGAGCAGTTCAGCAGTTTTGACTACCATGAGCTGGGGCTGATCGAGGCGCTGCGCGCGACTCGCATGTTGAATCACACGGCCTGGATTGCCGCTCGCTGGAGTGACCCGGCATTCCCGCGCGCCTTCCCTGAATTCACTGCGGCCAGCTACTGGCAGCGGCACCTCAACGACCTGCAGGAGCAGCTTGAGGCCGTGCACAATCCGCCGCTGTTGTTGGGCTGAGCCCCTAAACAGCCCGCTGGTGGCTTTGCCACGGCACCTCGCGACTCCAAACCGCGATCGGGCTCACGCGGCTGAGGGCCGCTTCTCCGTCTGATTTTGCGACGGAGTGTCGACTAACCCGGTGGTCGGTCATGGTCTGTGCTTCGAGGTCGCTGCGAGTACAGCGATCCATTATCTGGTGTACGTGCAGGGTATCGCCGTGATTGCCGAGCGGGTGGAGTCGCTGCCCGTGTCTGGGCAGCTCGCCCAACTCGGTCTCGACTACCTGCAGGGCTATCAGATGGGGCGACCCGCGCCTCTGGCGCCGTTGGTTGAGCGGGTCTTGCGTGAGTAGCGCGCTGCTCAGCCGAATGCCGGGACTGGCCAGCGCGGACCGGTTATTCTTGATTCCTCTGGCAGTGATCAGGCAGGCCTGCCAACCCCGATTGACGGAACCTTCGCGGCACGTTGCAGCATGGAAGTTATTGCAGCTTCAGGAGTGTCTGGCGCAGCGCCGGATCAGCGCGCTGAATTCGCGGTGTCCGTTGCTCCGATGATGGACTGGACCGATCGCCACTGCCGCTATTTCCTGCGCGGTTTTAGCCCTAATGTGTTGCTGTACACCGAGATGATCGTCGCCGACGCACTGCTGCGTGGCAATGCCGAGCGGCTGCTGCGTCATCATGCCGACGAGCACCCCGTGGCGCTGCAGCTCGGCGGTTCGGAGCCGCACAAGTTGGCGGCGGCGGCGCGCATCGGTGCGGCTGCCGGATACGATGAGATCAATCTCAATTGTGGCTGCCCCAGTGATCGGGTTCATGCCGGCGCTTTCGGTGCCTGTCTGCTGCATGAGCCTGCGCGTGTGGGCGATTGCATCGCAGCGATGAAGGCGGTCGTGAGTGTGCCGGTCACGGTGAAGATGCGCATCGGTGTGATCGACGGCGGTGAAGGATTGCGTGATCGCGTACAGGCATTCGATGAGCCGGAGTGGCGAGTCCTGCATGAGTTCGTGAATACCGTGGCGGCCGCCGGATGCCGTCGTGTGATTGTCCATGCCCGCAAGGCGGTTCTCGGCGGGCTCTCGCCCGAGCAGAACCGTGCCGTACCGCCGTTGCGCTACGACATCGTCCGGCAGATTAAGGAACGATGGCCGGATCTTGCAGTGATCCTCAATGGTGGCCTGCGCACGGTCGCGCAGGTCGCCGAGGCGCGCGCCTGGTGCGACGGTGTGATGCTGGGGCGGGAGGCTTACCACCGCCCCTATGTGCTGGCAGAGCTCGAGGAGGCGCTGGGGCAGGGTGACTTTGTGCGGCCCAGTGAGGTGCAGGTGCTGGAGCGTATGGGCCAGTATGCGGAGCAGGAGCTGGCACGCGGGGAGCGACTGAGCGCCATCGTGCGGCACATGCTGGGTCTGTGCGCCGGCCGACCCGGTGCCCGTGACCTGCGCCGCGAGCTGTCCGAGGGCGCGCGAGCGAGCGGGGCCGGAGCCGAATTGCTGCACCGGGTTGCGCGCCGGTTGGCCTTGCAGCCGCAAGCCGTATAAGCTGTACGGTCTTAATAATATGTAAAGCCAGTCAGCGCCCGATGGTCCACGACACTGAACTCGCAATCCTGTTCGCCGATGTCGTGGGGTCCACCCGGCTGTTCGAGCAGATGGGCGATCTGCGCGCCCGCGAACTGATCACCACCTGCATCGACATCATGCGCGGCGCTACCGAGGCGCAGGGTGGGACGGTGATCAAGACCATCGGCGACGAGGTCATGGCCACGTTTCCGACCGCCGATGCAGCCCTGAATGCGGCCAGCCAGATGCAGATGCTGATCAGCCGGCATGCCGGCCTGCGAGCGGAAGGCCGACCCGTGGCCATCCGCGTCGGCTGCCATTTCGGGCCGGTGGTGCTCGACAGCCGCGACGTCTTCGGTGCCAGCGTGCACACCGCCAATCGCATGACCAGTCAGGCGAAGGCCGGCCAGATCATGACTTCGGCCGCGACCATCGAGCGGCTGTCCCC
>CAYFPW010000223.1:0-2639 GCA_964345055.1 uncultured Steroidobacteraceae bacterium
GCCATCACCGAGAACAACATCGGTCCGGTGGCCTATCGCCCGCAGGAAATTGTCAGCGCCCTGAACGGCACCACCATCCAGGTCATTCACAGCGACGCGGAGGGCCGCATGGTGCTGGCTGACACGCTGTCCCTGGCAGCGCGGGGCAAGCCCGCCCGCCTGATCGACTTTGCAACGCTCACGGGCGCCTGCGTGCATGCGCTGACCGAGCGCTACAGCGGCGTATTCGCCCATCGCGCGGACCTGCTGGGCGAACTGGTGGCTGCGGGCATGAGCAGCGGCGAACGGCTTTGGGCCTTCCCGCTCGACGCAGACTTCGATCACGACATTGAAAGCACAGTCGCCGACATCCGGCAGTGCGCCGTCGATGGCAAGGGCGATCACATCCTCGCGGCCCGCTTCCTCAGCCGCTTCGTACCGGAGGCCACGGCCTGGGCCCACATCGACCTGTCCTCGGCCACGCGCACCGGCGGGCTGGGGCATGTCCCCACCGAAGCCACGGGCTTCGGTGCCCGTGTCGTCCTTCAGTGGTTACTGGGCCGGGAGTCGGCAAAATGAGCGAAACACTCTCACTCCGCCGCCCCGATGACTGGCATCTGCACCTGCGCGACGGTGCGGCGCTGGCCGCCGTGCTGCCACACACCGCGCAGCGTTTTGCGCGCGCCATCGTCATGCCCAATTTGGCACCACCGGTGACTACCGTGGCGGCCGCCAAGTCCTACCGCGACCGCATCCTTGCGGCCCTGCCCGCCGGCCTCGATTTCCAGCCACTGATGACGCTATACCTGACCGACTCCACGCCGCCGGAGGAAATCGATCGTGCCGTGGAGTCCGGGGTGGTGTTCGGTGCCAAGCTCTATCCGGCCGGCGCCACCACCAATTCACAGTCCGGTGTTACCGATATCCGCCGCATCGACGCCGTGCTCGAACGCATGGCACAGCGCGGCCTGACGTTGCAGGTGCACGGTGAAGTCACGCGCCCCGAGATCGACGTCTTCGACCGCGAAGCCGTCTTCCTCGATACCGTACTGGCCCCCACCGTGGAGCGTTTTCCGGCGCTGCGCGTGATCCTCGAACACGTCACCACCCGCGCCGGCGCCGACTTTGTCCGCACCGCGCGCAACGGCGTGGCCGCAACCATCACGCCGCAACACCTGATGATGAACCGCAACGCGCTGTTCCAAGGCGGCCTGCGACCACATCACTACTGCCTGCCCGTGCTGAAGACGGAGGCAGATCGCAAGGCCCTGATCGACGTCGTCGCCGCAGGGAACCCGCGTTTCTTCCTCGGCACCGACAGCGCGCCCCATGCGCGCCACACCAAGGAAAATGCCTGCGGCTGCGCCGGCATCTATTCGGCGCACGCCGGCATTGAGCTCTATGCCGATGTCTTCGAACAGCACGGCTTCCTCGATCGGCTCGAGGAATTTGCCTCAGGGTTCGGCGCGGACTTCTATGGGCTGCCGCGCAATACGGCTCGCATCACACTGCGTCGCGAACCTTGGGCGCCACCGCCAAGCTACGCTTTCGGCGAACATGAGCTGATCCCTTATCTGGCTGGCCAGTCGATCCACTGGCGACTCGCGGCATGAACGAAATCATCGCCGAGACGGCGTCCACGCTCGACGCACCTGCGCCCATGGCATCCAATGCCATGGCACTGCGTTTCCGCGGCTTCCTGCCCGTAGTGGTGGACGTCGAGACCGGCGGATTCAACGCTGCCACCGATGCGCTGCTGCAGATCGCTGCCGTGTTCATCATCATTGATGCCGAAGGCAGACTGGTGCGTGGCGAGACCCATGCCTACCACGTCAAGCCCTTCGAAGGCGCGAACATTGATCCGGCCTCACTGCAGGTCAACAAGATCGATCCCTGGCATCCGCTGCGCCCGGCAATTGACGAGCACGATGCGATGCACCGCGTCTTCAAGGCTGTGCGCGCGGCCGTGCGCACAGCCGGCTGTCGCCGCGCCATTCTGGTCGGACACAACGCGTGGTTCGATTTGAGCTTCGTGAATGCGGCAGCAACGCGCACCGCAATCAAGCGCAACCCGTTCCATCCCTTCTCGAGCTTCGACACCGTGACACTGGCCGGCGCAGCGCTCGGTCAGACGGTGCTGGCCAAGGCCGCTCAGCTGGCGGGCATGGACTGGGACAGCAAGTCCGCGCATTCGGCCACCTACGATGCCGAACGCACTGCGGACCTGTTCTGCAACCTCTGCAACCGGCTGCATGCCAGCCACGCCGAGGCCAACGCCCGAGCACGCGCGCTCGGTTGGCAGGATCCGGTGCCCGATCCATCGTTGCACGACGGATCGGACGAGGCCAGCTGAACCTTTAGCTCAGGGCGCCAGCGGACTTCAGCAGTGGCTGCAATTCGCCGTTGCGATACATCTCCATCACGATGTCGCACCCGCCGATCAGCTCGCCATTGACGTACAACTGTGGATAAGTGGGCCAGTTCGAGAAACGCTTGAGCGCCTCGCGCAACTCCGGGTCATCAAAAATATTCACTGAGTGGAAACGCGCACCGAGCTGACGCAGCGCGCCGGCCGTCTGGGCGGAGAAACCACACTGGGGAAAATCCGGGGTGCCTTTCATGAACAGCACCGCCGGTGCGGCGGCGATCTGCTGCCGGAT
>CAYFPW010000224.1:0-2636 GCA_964345055.1 uncultured Steroidobacteraceae bacterium
GCGCCGCGCAGTCCTCGGGCAGCTGCGGCGAAGCGAGCACCGTACGCCGGGCGCGCTCGCCCAGCATTTCACCGCGGAGCACCGGCCGCACACGGAAGGGCCGCCGCGCACCGCAGGCGTGGAGCCGACCCAGCGTTCGGCCCAGCAGCGGCAGCGTTTCCGGGGCACCAAGATCCGGCGATGCACCGGGTCGCAATGGGAAGACCGCAACACGAAAGCCTTCCGCATGATGCAGTGTGGTGCCGCGCAGGAACAGCGGCGCAACCACCGGCAGATCCGCCGCCTCGAGCTCCACGGCAAAGTCATGCTCCTCGAGGATTTGCGCGTCGCTCCAGCGGCCAGCGCGATAGAACTTGAGCACACAGGGCTCAGCCTCTTCGCAGCCTACGCGGTAGACGCGATTCTCATAACTGTTGAGCGCAAACAGCCGGCCGTCGGGTTCCAGGCCGATCCCCTCGGCGATATCGAGTACGCGGTCGGGGGACAGACTGGCATAGGGCAGACTGTCTGCTGACTTGGTCACAGCCGGGGGTGCCATTGCGGCTATTATGCCCCCATCGGGCCATTCACTGACGTTCCGCAGAACTGTTTGCAACCATGAGCACGAAGAAAGCGATTCTGGTGACCGGAGGCGCCGGCTACATCGGCAGCCATGTGGTACTGGCACTGCGCCAGCGCGGCGAACGCGTGGTCATCATCGACAATCTTTCCACGGGCTTCCGTCAGGCGGTACATGACACGCCGCTGGTGATCGGCGACGTTGGCGACATGGCACTGCTCGACCAGGTCCTGGCCGAGCACAATGTCGATACGGTGATGCATTTCGCCGCCAAGACCATCGTGCCCGAATCCGTACGTCAGCCACTGCTGTACTACCAGAACAACACCAGCATGACCCGCAACCTGCTGGAGTCATGCATGCGTGGCGCCGTGCGCCGTTTCGTTTTCTCCTCGACGGCCGCCGTCTATGGCATTCCGGAAAGCGGCGTTGCACGTGAGGATGGGTTGCTCGCACCCATCAACCCCTACGGCACCTCGAAGCTGATGTCGGAGTGGATCCTGCGCGACCTCGCGGCGGTCACTGATTTCCGCTACGTCAGCCTGCGCTATTTCAACGTCGCAGGGTCCGATCCCGAGTGTCGCGTCGGACAGGCCACCGCCAAGGCAACGCTGCTGATCAAGGTTGCCTGCGAGCATGCGGTGGGGAAGCGACCCTTCATCTCGATCTACGGCACCGACTATCCAACCGCAGATGGCACCGGCGTGCGCGACTACATTCACGTCAGCGATCTGGCCGCAGCACATCTCGATGCACTGGAATACCTGCGCTGCGACGGGACCTCTACCGTGTTGAACTGTGGCTATGGCCACGGTTACAGCGTCCGCGAGGTACTCGACAGCGTGGCGCGGGTCTCGGGCAAGAAGCTGGACGTCCGCATCGAACCACGGCGCGAAGGCGACCCGCCGAGCTTGGTGTCGCATGCCGTGGGTATCCGGGAAAAGCTGGGCTGGAAGCCGCAGTTCGACGACCTCGACGCCATTGTGCGCCATTCGCTGCGCTGGGAAGAGAAGCTGCAGGGCGAACCCTGGAGCCCAGGTTGAGAGTGCTGGATTCATGGAGCAGCCCGCAGTGACTACAACGCCGAATCGCGGCCGACGCCTGTCCATCGTCGTCCCCTGCTACAACGAGAGCGAGGTGCTGCCGGAAACGCAGCGCCGAATACGTGAACTCCTGGACAGCCTGACTCAGGCGGGCAAGATCACACCCGACAGTGAAGTCATCTTCGTCGATGACGGCAGTCGCGATACCACCTGGGAGCTGATCCGTGCAGGTCACCTCCAGGATGAGCGGATTCATGGCATCAAGCTCTCAGGCAACCGCGGCCATCAAACTGCGCTGCTTGCCGGACTGGTGAGCGCCAAGGGTGAAGCCATCGTCAGCATCGATGCCGACCTGCAGGACGATATCGGCGCCATCGAGACGATGATGGATGAATACCTGACCGGCGCAGACATCGTTTACGGGGTGCGCAACGAACGCCGCACCGACACGACGTTCAAACGCACCACGGCGGAGTGGTACTACCGGCTACTGGCGCGGATGGACGTGGAGATCGTCCACAATCATGCCGACTTCAGACTCATGAGTCGCCGCGCGCTGGAAGCGCTGAAGAGCTACAGCGAGGTGAATCTGTTTCTCCGCGGCATCGTGCCGCTGCTGGGCTATCGGACGGCCATCGTCCACTACGAGCGTGCCGCGCGCTTCGCCGGTGAATCCAAGTACCCGCTGCGCCGGATGTTGGCGCTGGCCATCAACGGCATCACCTCATTTTCCGCCGCACCGCTGCGCATGATTGCGGTACTGGGACTGCTGGTCTCGGCCTTCAGCGGTTGCATGATCCTGTACATACTCTGGATCAGACTGTTCACCACGCAGAGCGTGCCAGGCTGGGCTTCATCGGTGATTCCAATTTACCTGCTCGGTGGCATTCAGCTGCTGAGCATCGGCGTGCTCGGCGAATACATCGGCAAGATCTATCTTGAAAGCAAGCGCCGTCCGCGCTACTTCATCGACGACAGTGTCTGACAGCCGCCCTCACCCGCCACTCTGACGGAAAACAACGCGACTGGAGAGG
>CAYFPW010000225.1:0-2633 GCA_964345055.1 uncultured Steroidobacteraceae bacterium
AGCATGACCAGCGAGGTCGCAAGGACGGCCAGTGGCGTCGCACTCACTCTGCGGGCTGGACGGATGCGGCTCATGCGGTGCTGAAACCCTGGTTTGGTAGACTGCCTCCAGTTTGACATCTTTGCCGTTCCGTTGGCAGTGAGGTTTTCTTAAGTGCGGCCACTGACTGTTCTTCTGGGAATCATCATGGGCTCGTCCGTCGCCATGGGTGTTTCACTGGCGATGACGGCCATCGTGTTCGTGTTGCTCGGCGATCAGTCAACCCGTTTCCATCACGAGGGCGGGCCGCTCCTGCGGGGGCTGCTCTGGTCCTGGGGAGCGGTCGCCATATCGGTGTCGGCTTTCTACGGGGAGATCCGGCAGCGACCCTGGCGCAACTGGGCCAAGATCGGGGTGTGCGTGCTACTGCTGGTCGTCGGACTGGTCTTTTGGCCGCGCTAGGCGTTCCGGTCAGGAGTCGACAGGGCTACCGCAGGCGCCAAGCCATGCGCCAGAGACGCCAAACCCACACCGCCAGATAAGGCCCGAGGACGAACAGCCAGAAGGCGAACGACCCGGTCGCAAGGGCTTTCAGGATGTCGGCCAGCAGCTGGAAATAGCCGCCGTTGGCATAGGGGCCAAGGACCGGCTGCCCCGCCAAGTAGAGCAGCAAAGGCATGATCAAAACGCCTGCAGCCAGGCAAAGCAGGAAGATCACCGGCTCATGACGCGGGCTTAGCACTGCAAGGTCTTGCGGTGATTGCTGAGAGGTTTTGTCCACGGCAACATTCTAACGCGAGTGAATCGCAGCGGAGGGCATAATGGAGACCATGAACAAGCTGCGTGCCGCTGTTGTCGGAGTGGGGTACCTGGGTCGGTTCCATGCACAGAAGTACGCTGCCTGCTCCGGTAGTGAACTGGTTGCCGTCGTGGATGCGCGTGCGGATGTGGCCCGGCAGGTGGCGGCTGAATGCGGCGGCCGGGCCGAGACGGACTACCGCGTGCTGGCTGGCCAAATCGATGTTGCCAGCGTTGCGACGACGACGCCGTACCATTGCGAAGTCGCATCCTGGCTTCTGCAAGCCGGCGTGCACGTACTGGTCGAAAAGCCGATCACCACCACTCTGGACGAGGCTTCCAAACTGATCGAACTGGCCCGGAAGCACGGTCGCGTGCTGCAGGTCGGGCACCTGGAGCGCTTCAATCCGGCACTCCGTGCAGCGGAGCCGCTGCTGCATTCGCCGCGCTTCATTGAATGCCATCGGCTGGCACCGTTTCGCGAGCGCGGCACGGACGTGAACGTGGTTCTCGACCTGATGATCCATGACATTGATCTGCTGCAGTCGCTGGTCCGAAGTGACGTAGTGTCCCTCGATGCGGTGGGTGCGCCGGTCTTCTCCGGTGAGACGGACATTGCCAACGCGCGGCTGCGCTTCGCTAACGGGTGTGTGGCCAACGTCACAGCCAGCCGCGTGAGCATGAAGACCGAGCGCAAGATGCGCATCTTCATGGAAGAGGGCTACCTGTCGATCGACCTGCAGCAGAAGATACTGACCAGTATCCGCAAGCGTGAACTGGCGGCCGGCGAGGCCGGATTGCCGGTTTCGATCGATGAACAGTCTTTCGAACAGGGTGATGCGCTACGCGCGGAGATTGAGGCATTCCTTGCGGCCTGTCGCGGTGAGTGTCCGCCTGCGGTCAGCGGCGAGGATGGCCGGCGGGCCTTGCAGCTGGCCATTGAGATCACCGAGCGACTGAAGGCTCAGTAGTCGTTCGCTGGCCGCCGTGCTGGCGGGGCAGATGTAGCACCTGCCAATTATTTGCGGCACGAACCAAAAGTCCCCTATAATTTCAGTCAACTGTTCATGGGCGGCCGTTTTTCATGGGGCCGTCCGTATGGGGGCATGATGGCGACGACGGGGCAGGGACCGCAGACGCACGGCCAAGGCACGACTCGGTTGCGCGGAGGAAGCTCGGCCAAGGCCAAGGGCGTCTCTCGCAGCGAGCAGATGAGCTTTCCGGATGACGAACGGCGTCAGGGTGACCACGTCGACCTCGACTGCCTGCCACGCCTCCTCGGCTATAACCTGAGGCGCGCACACCAGACCTCATGGCGCCATTACGCCAGTGTCGTGGGCAAGAGCCTGCCGCGTCCTGGCCTGTTTAGTCTTCTGGTGCTGGTGCGAGCCAACCCTGGCATTGCTCAGATCGAACTGGGCACCCATCTGGGTGTCGACAAGGCCAGTGTCGTGGCCTTGCTGGACATCCTCGAAAAGGCGTCGCTGGTTACGCGCAAGCGCTCGACTCATGACCGTCGGCGTCAGGGTGTCTTTCTGACGGCGGCAGGGCTGACGGAAGTGGAATCGCTGCTCGTGGGTGTCCGCGCACGCGAGAAGCAGATGGCCGGTCGCTATACCAAGGCTGAGTTCGAGCAGTTCATCGAATACCTGCAGCGGCTTTATCGGCCCTGACGGCTCAGCCCCTGAGGGGCATCTTTTCTTTATTGGCTGCGCGCCACGCCCTATCCGGGTCGCCGGAGGGTGCGGATGGTGTCATCGCGCATAACCATATGTCGGCGCTAAGCCGTTAAAATTCCAAACATCATGAATCGACTGTCCCATCTCGAAAAGCTCGAGGCCGAAAGCATCCACATC
>CAYFPW010000226.1:0-2624 GCA_964345055.1 uncultured Steroidobacteraceae bacterium
TCTGCAGCGTCTCGGCCACCAGATCGGCCGGAATTCCGCGGCTTTCCTGCACCAGCTCACGACCATTGTCAGTCGCGAAACTGGCCCACAGACCACGGACGCGTCCGCTCTTGTCAGCCAGCACACCGACCAGTTCATCGGGCGGATTGACCAAGGACGCGACCTCGATGTTCGCATCACGGAACTGCACCGTACGCGATAGCGGCAGCATCAATGGATTGACATCCGCCACATTAGTGGTGCGTGACTGCAGGTCGCCACCGCTATCCAAGCCGATCACATCGACGGACTCACCGGGTCGCATCGGGTCGGTGGACAGCGATGCCGCGACCACCGGCGTATCGCCGATGAGCTTGGGGTCATACTGCAACACCGCGAGGTTGTGCAGCGGATGCACATAGATAACCCGCGCCGGAATCTCCAGCGCCCCGGCGAATGTCAGCCGCACATCACCGAGCGACACGGGCACTGTGTTGCGATCGGTGATCACCAGACCACGCGCAGCATCGATAATCACACCGGCGCCGCGATAGTTGCGCTCAGTGACGCCGGACACCGCATACGGCATATCGAAGGTGACCCCCACCAGCGATGGCGCAATGCGCTCGATATTGCGATCGTCATACTTCGGGTAGCGCGCGCTTCCCGCCTCAGGCGCTGCGGCGGTGGCCACGGGCGGCAGGTCCGTGCAGTTCCACAGCCCTGCGCCATCGTCGCGATCACAGCGGCGCGCCTGGAACCAGCGCCGGTCGACAAACACCGACTTCAATTGGCTGCGACGCGGATCTTCCATGGTGAAGTAACGCAATGTCATGCGCTGACCGTCCGGCAGCGTCTCCACCTGCGCAATGAAATCATCGAGGTTGGCAATCGCCGTCTTGTTGACCATCGTGATGACCGCGCCGCGCGGGATGCCTGCAGCGTCGATGTTGTAGCCGTTCGCTGCCACAAACACACCCTTGATCGGCATATGAAAATGCCGGGCCATCTGGTAAGAGAGGGTGTGCAGGATGGCGTTATCGTACTCAAGGTAGGACGCGGGTGTGATGGTATCCAGATCATCGACCCGGATCCGCGCCTTGACCGGCTTGCCGCCCCGCTCCACTTCGATGTCCACTTCGCCACCGACTGTGTCATCGAGTACGGCTTCAAGCGGCTCGAAGCCCGTGACCAGATTGCCGTTCAGACGCACCAGCACGTCACCGGGCGCCAGCACGGCGTCGCAGGCTGAACCAGGCTGCACATCCTCGACGACCAGCATACCCGTGTTGCCCGGGAACGCGCGGCGTGCCTGACCCTCGGTGTCACTCTGCAGACCGAGTCGCCGCAGCTCATCGTAAGGCCGGTACCGCAGTTCGGTCTGCAGCGTGCCGCGCCGCACCGGCTTTCCGGCACGGATCAGCTGCAGCGCGCGCTGCACGCGGCCCAGCGGCAGATAGAAACTCGAGGCCGCACCGGTGGCACCACCGGCATTGAGCGCAACCACCCGACCCTGAACATCGATGACCGGCGACCCGGACGAACCTCCTGATGTGCCTGAGGCGGCCTGGATGTAGAAGGTGTTGAAGTCGTTGTAACGACCGACACCATACTGAGGCGCTTCGCGGTCCAGTCGCGCCAGAGTGCCAGCCAGGATCGAAAGCTGTTCGCCAGCGTTGTTGCCGATCACTCGGATCTCGCGCCCAACCTGCGCCGCTTCTGGCGCCAGCGGCAGTGATTCAGGCTTGATGTAGCGCAGCTTGGCCGGATCGTAGCGATAGATGCCGAAGTCATGCACCGGATCGCGATAGACCGGATAGAGCGGCACCTCCTCACGATCGAGGAAGGTCGCTTCAGCCGTCACCGGGCCCGGTGTGACGACATGACGGTTGGTGAGGATCAGGCCACGCTCAGCATCGACCACAAAACCCGTGGCCTGAGCGCTCGCACTGCGCTCGGTATCGAAGGCCCGCGTCTGATTCACCTGGATGGTGACAACGCTGGCCGCGATGCGCTCCAGCGTGCGCGCCCAGTCCGCGCTGGGGGCGGCTGCCGCAGCCACCAACGGAGCCGCAGGAGCAGGCTGGGCTTCAGCACGACGTCCGCCTTCGGCGGCCCAGCTCGGCATGGCACTCAGGCAAAGCCCGGCGAGGAAGCACGAGAGACGCGAGGCGAACGGGTGCATGCGAAACCTCAGAGACTGTGGCCAAAGGCTGCGCGATAGCGCGCGGCAAACTCCGTCATCGTATAGGTGTGGTGCTGCGTACCATGGTGCTCCATCTTGATGGCACCAGCCAGCGAGGCGATACGACCCGTGCTCGCCCAGTCCATGCCACGCTGCAGACCATACAAAAGGCCGGCGCGATAGGCATCACCGCATCCGGTCGGATCGGCAAGCCGAGCTGCGCTCGCCACCGGAATTTCCAGCCGCGTACCGTCGGCATAGATCCAGGAACCGGAAGCGCCGCGCGTCACGATCAATGCCTTGACCTTGGCGGCGATGGTCGGAGCGTCCCATCCGGTACGCTCCGTCAGCAGGCTGGCCTCGTAATCGTTGACGGCCACGTAGGTCGCCTGTTCGATGAGCGCCCGCAACTCCTCGCCATTGAACATCGGCAATCCCTGACCGGGATCGAAGATGAAGG
>CAYFPW010000227.1:0-2317 GCA_964345055.1 uncultured Steroidobacteraceae bacterium
TACCGAACCGCGTGGTCTATTCGGTGCTGGCCTTCATCTTCCTGTACTTCATGACTATCGTGACACTGACCTTCGCGCTGCTCGCCTCGGGTCTCGATCTGCAATCGTCCTTGACTGCGATCATTGCCAGCGTGAACAACGTGGGCCCGGGCTTGGGCGTGGTGGGACCGGCAACTAACTACGCTGCGCTGACCGACTTCCAGGCTTGGCTGTGCATCGTGGCGATGTTCCTCGGGCGTATGGAACTGTTCACGGTGCTGGTGCTGTTCACCTCGACGTTCTGGCGCAAATAAGCGTCACACAGAAAGGGGCTCGACCACCAGCAGCGCGCCCTCCGCCGACACCACCCGCACCTGAGCGCCAGCCGGCAGATCCGGTCCGCGCACCTTCCACACGCCGTCACCCACCCGCGCCTTGCCGTAACCCTGCTGGATGGATTCGGTCAGCACACAGATCTGACCGACATACTGCGCGGAACGCTGGTTAAGATGAGGCAACGCACTGGACTCCTGACCGCTCCGGTCATAGCGACGCCACAGGTACACCGCGACAGCGCCCAGCACTCCGAAGAGCAGCAGCTGCAGCGGCCAGGGTACTGGCATCAGCAGCAGCAGCGCGCCCACCACTCCGGCGGAGATCGCGAACCATATCGCCACAGCACCCGGCAGCAGTGTCTCAACAGCGGCGAGCACTGCCGCGAGAATCCACCAATGCCACCACTGCATGTGCTGCACCATCTCGACGAGTTGTGCGAGGCTACTCATCGCTTATCGACACCCTTATTCGCCATCGCATCCCGCGCCAGCTCCGCAATGCCGCCCAGCGATGCCAGCACGCCGGTGGCCTCCATCGGCATGAAGAAAATCTTCTGGTTGGGCGAATGCGCAAATTCCTTCATGGCCTCGACGTACTTCTGCGCCACAAAGTAGTTGATGGCCTGCATGTTGCCCTGCGCGATGGCCTGCGAAACCATGGCCGTCGCTTTGGCTTCCGCCTCGGCCAGACGCTCACGCGCCTCAGCGGTGCGGAAGGCCGCCTCGCGCGCACCTTCGGCCTGCAGCACTGCGGCCTGCTTTTCACCCTCGGCCTTGAGAATGGCCGCCTGACGAAAACCTTCAGCCTCCAGCACGTTGGCACGCTTGTCGCGCT
The DNA here is from genome assembly GCA_964345055.1 of uncultured Steroidobacteraceae bacterium. Lineage (GTDB taxonomy): Bacteria > Pseudomonadota > Gammaproteobacteria > Steroidobacterales > Steroidobacteraceae > FEN-1191. The sequence goes on from CAYFPW010000227.1 coordinate 1,150, forward strand.
CGGCCTTCATCTGCCGACCCATCGACTCGATCAGATCTGACGGCGGCTGAATATCCTTGATCTCAATACGCGTGACCTTGATACCCCAAGGCATAGTGGCATCGTCAACCACCTTCAGTAGACGATGGTTGATCTCATCGCGCTTGGACAGCGTCTCATCCAGATCCATGGATCCAACGACGGTGCGGATGTTGGTCATCGTGAGGTTCACGATGGCCAGTCGCAGGTTGTCCACCTCATAGGCGGCCTTGGCTGCATCCATCACCTGATAGAACACCACGGCATCGACGCCCACCATGGCGTTGTCCTTGGTGATGACTTCCTGGCGCGGCACATCCAGCACCTGCTCCATCATGTTCATGCGCCGGCCGACCTTCTCGAAGAACGGCGTGATCAGGTGGAAGCCCGGACCGAGGGTCTGCTTATATTTTCCGAAGCGCTCGAGCGTGAACTCAAAGCCCTGCGGGACAGTGAGCCAAGCCTTGGTCACCACCATCAGAATGGCCACGATCAGGATGATCGGCAGGGTGCCGATGCCTAGTGCTTCCAACATATAGCCCCCTCGCGCTCCAGCGCTCGAATACTGTTGAACATAGCATGGAAGCCGAGACGGAAGCCTCGGGGGCCGCGCTCCGCCCGGCGAAGACTCAGCCGAGCGCGCCGCGGCGCTTCAGGTGAACGAGCAGGATGGAGACCGCAGCCGGCGTGACGCCGGGCGTACGCGCCGCCTGGCCGAGGGTGGCCGGGCGCAGTTCGTGAAGCTTCTGGCGAATCTCGTTCGACAGGCCCGCCAACCCGCGGTAGTCCAAGTCCTCAGGCAGCGGAAGCGTGTCATTGCGGCGCGCCCGATCGATCTCGGCCTCCGCCCGCTCCACATAGCCGCTGTACCGCGCCCGCACCTCGATGTCGCGGCGCAGCTGGGCATCGATGCGATCGTCCCCGGCGTCGGGCGCATCGCCGATCAGCTCGACCAGGTCGGCATGGCTGACTTCCGGGCGCTTGAGCAATTCCATGGCCAGACAGTCACGGGCCAGGGCGGGCTGTTGCAGCACCCGCGCGCTCCACTCCGCCGGAACCTGTGCCGGCTGTATCCGGGTGGTAGACAGGCGCTCCAGCTCCGCACTGATGGCGTGCTGTTTGGCCTCGAAGAACCGCCAGCGCTCGTCAT
>CAYFPW010000227.1:2356-2596 GCA_964345055.1 uncultured Steroidobacteraceae bacterium
CGAACTCCCGTCCCAGCGGGGTCAGCCGCGTGTCGGCGTTGTCCTCACGCAGCACCAGCCGATGCTCGGCTCGGCTGGTGAACATCCGGTAGGGCTCACTGGTCCCACGCGTCACCAGGTCGTCGATCAACACACCGATGTAGCTACCCGAGCGCGCCGGTAACCAGGGGTCCAACTGTGCCGCCTCCCGGGCGGCATTCAGTCCCGCCACCAGACCCTGAGCAGCCGCCTCTTCATAGC
>CAYFPW010000228.1:0-2585 GCA_964345055.1 uncultured Steroidobacteraceae bacterium
AGTCCGAGCGCGAATCTGCAGAAGGACGGAAATTGCACTGTGAAACGCATATTCTGCTGGCTCTCTCGCACGGTGAGTCCGAAACACGGGAATTATAGTGACTGAAACGGCAGGAAGGCTCGAAGTCATTGCCACGCCAATTGGCAATTTGGGCGACTTGGCGCCGCGCGCGGTCGCCGCTTTGCAAAATGCCTCGCTGATCGTGGCCGAGGATACGCGGCGCACCGGTCAGCTGCTGGCCCACTGCGGCATCGCACGACCAATGCAGTCGTTGCATGAACACAATGAAGCCGAGCGTTCAGCTGCGATTGTGGCGCGGCTGTGCGCCGGTGAAACGGTGGCGCTGGTCAGTGATGCCGGCACCCCGCTGTTGTCCGATCCCGGGTTGTTGCTGGTACGCGCTGCCGTGGCCGCGGGTATTCCGGTGGTTGCTGTGCCAGGTCCCAGCGCGCTGACCGCTGCGCTGTCCATCGCGGGGCTCAGTGCACGACGCTTTGCGTTCGAAGGATTCCTGCCAGCGCGCGCGGGTGAGCGGCGCAGGGCGCTGGAGCGCCTCGCCGGTGAGACGCGCACGCTGGTGTTCTTTGAAGCCCCGCATCGTCTGGCCGAGACATTGGACGACATGATGACGGCATTCGGTGCCGAACGTCCGGGCGTCATCGCGCGTGAATTGACCAAGCTGCATGAAACGGTCTATCGCGGCTCGCTGACGGAACTGGCGTCCCGGTTGCGTGCCGATCCCAATGTGGCGCGCGGAGAGCTGGTGCTGCTCATCGGTGGGGCTGAGGCGCAGGATGATGAGGGGGACATGGAACTGATGCGCCGCGCATTGCCGCTGCTGCTGAAGGAGCTGCCACCTGCCCGCGCCGCCGGCGTCGCGTCGAAGCTCAGTGGTGTACCACGCGAGACGGCCTACAGCGAGGCGCTCAGGTTGTCCGGGCATGCCGCAGACGAACGCTGACGATCGCTATTGAGTTGCCTGTCGATGCCCCGTATGGTGCCCGCGTGGAGAGCCAGCCAGGCAGTCGCTGCCGTGGGCATCGCAAGGTGTCGCGGTGGAGGAAAGTCCGGGCTCACCGGACAGGGTGCCAGCTAACGGCTGGGCGGCGCGAGCCGACGGAAAGTGCAACAGAAAGATACCGCCAAGCGTCATTAATGACGCCGGTAAGGGTGAAATGGTGCGGTAAGAGCGCACCGCGGACATGGCAACATGGACGGCACGGCAAACCCCACCTGGAGCAAGGCCAAATAGGGAAGTCGCAGTGGCAACACTGCAGCGCAGGTCCGAGCGTGCTTCCGGGTAGGCTGCTTGAGGGCTGTGGCGACACAGTTCCCAGAGGAATGACTGCTCACGACAGAACCCGGCTTATCGGCTGGCTCTCCACCTTCTGCTGCGCGCACCGCTGAACACCCGCGCGAGCTGAACCAGGAGGGTTTGCCTTCCTGGCGCCCGACCTCCTATGCTTGCGCTCTTCGCGGCGCGCATGAATACCCAACTACAGCGCTGCTCAGTGCCCTGAGGGAGATCGCCGATATGGCCGAGTCGCAGCACGATTCAAATCCCGCGCATCAGCCTTTCATCCCATCCAGTCAGCAGCTGCCCGAGATGTCGCTGCTGCCGATACTGATCGGTGCCTTGCTGGGCATTCTCTTTGGGGCCAGCTCCATGTACCTCGTGCTCAAGGTCGGCATGACGGTCAGCGCATCGATCCCCGTAGCCGTTCTCTCAATCACCTTGTTCCGCGCCTTCTCGCGGGCCTTCGGTGTACGCAAGGCGACGATTCTTGAGAACAACATCGTGCAGACCACCGGTAGCGCAGGCGAGGGGATCGCCTTCGGTGCGGGTGTCACGATGCCGGCGATGCTGATTCTCGGCTACGATCTCAACTACCTGCACATCGCTCTGGTAGCGGTGTTGGGCGGTCTGCTCGGGACGTTCCTGATGATCCCGATTCGTCGCGCCCATGTCGTCAAGGGTGTGAAGAATCTGATCTACCCCGAGGGCACGGCTTGCGCCGAAGTACTGATCTCCGGCGAGAAGGGCGGGACCACCGCCCGCACGGTGTTTGCCGGTCTGGGGTTCGGTTCGCTGTTTGCGCTGGCTTATCAGGGGCTGGGCCTGTTCAAGGACACGGCCTCGAGAGTCTTCGGAAAATGGTATGACGGCGGTAATGTGGCCGCAGAGGTCAATCCGGCGCTGCTCGGCGTTGGATACGTCATCGGCACGCGTACCGCATTGGTGATGGGTGCTGGCGGCATTCTCGCCTCACTGGTGCTCATGCCGGCTATCAAGCTCTTCGGTGCGAACGCGACCGCGCCGATCTATCCGGCCACCGCGCTTATCAACGACATGAGCACGGATCAGATCTGGCACGACTATGTGCTCTACATCGGTGCCGGCGCGGTCGCTGCCGGCGGCATCATTTCGCTGCTCCGTGCGTTGCCGACTATCTTTGGTGGTGCAGTGCGCGGTCTGGCCGGTCTGCGCGGTGCCGGTGGTGTTGGTGCCACCGAGCGCACCGACCGTGATCTGCCGCTGTGGGTGTGGGGTGGTGGCGCACTGCTGGTGGTCATTGCGCTCACGC
>CAYFPW010000229.1:0-2582 GCA_964345055.1 uncultured Steroidobacteraceae bacterium
ATTCCGGTGTGGGTCTATGCCACGCAGTCTCCGGACATGGAAGGCACGCACATCAGCCGTAGCAGCGAAGGTGCTGCTCAGGTCAAGGCCGTCTGCGTCAAAAAGGGCATCACGCTCGTCTCCTTAGAATCGCCCGGTATGTGGCATCAGGTGGGCTTCCTCGCCGATGCCTTCCAGGTGTTCAAGCGCCACGGCATGTCGGTGGATCAGATCTCCACTTCAGAGACGACCGTCACGGTGTCACTGGATCCGGCTGCCAACAGCCTGGATTCGGCGGCTCTGGAGGCGTTGATCAAGGAGCTCTCCTCGCTGTGCCGCGCGCAGCTCATCGGTCCGTGTTCCCAAGTGAGTCTCGTGGGCCGCAACATCCGCGGCATCCTCCACCAGATGGGCAGCGCATTGGAGCTGTTTGCTGACCAGCGCATCTACATGGTCAGCCAGGCCGCCAACGACTTGAACTTCACCTTCGTCGTCGACGAGGATCAGGGCGATCGTCTGGTGCAGGAGCTTCACGATCTGCTGATCCGTCCCGTGCGCGGGGACCGCGTGCTGGGTCCCACCTGGGAGCAGCTGCACAGCCCGCAAGCGCCGCTGGCGACGTCTGTTGCGCGCCCGGAACCGTGGTGGCGCACGGAGCGTGAACGGCTGCTGGCCATTGGGGCCGAACATTCCAGTGCCTATGTTTACTCCAAGGCGCAGCTGCGGCACGCGGCGCGTTCCCTGAGGCAGATGCAGTCGCTCGACCGGGTGTTCTTTGCGATCAAGGCCAACCCGCACCCCGAGATTCTGCGTCTGTTTGCCGACGAGGGCCTCGGATTCGAATGCGTTTCGCGTGGCGAGGTCGAGCGTGTGCTCGACGCCAATCCGGACATCGCGCGTGACAGAATCCTGTTCACGCCCAACTTCGCAGGACGTGATGAATATGCCTGGGCGCTCGAGCAGGGTATTCACGTCACGATCGACAATCTGTACGTGCTGCGGCAGTGGCCGGAGCTGTTCCGCAATCGTCCGTTGCTGGTGCGTGTCGATGGTGGTATCGGCCGTGGGCACCATCATCATGTGCGCACCGCCGGGGCGCATTCCAAGTTTGGCGTTCCGCTCGATGAGCTGGCCGAACTCGCGCTGCGTATGCAGGAGATCGGTGCCAAGGTGGTGGGTCTCCACGCGCATGCCGGCAGCGGGGTGTTCGAAGTGGGTAGCTGGGCCGAAACCGCACAGCTGTTGCTCAATGAAGCGAAGCGCTTCCCCGAACTGCGCTATCTGAATGTCGGCGGTGGGCTGGGTGTGCCGGAGTCCCTCGATCAGGCGCCGCTGGATCTAGCGGCCGTGGATAAATCACTCGCCGGTGTTCATGCCGCGCTTCCGGGGTGCGAGCTCTGGCTGGAGCCGGGTCGCTACCTCGTGGCGGCCGCCGGCGTGCTGCTGGCCCGAGTTACGCAGCTCAAGAGCAAGGATGATGTTCACTACGTGGGTGTCGCCACGGGCATGAACTCACTGATTCGCCCGGCGCTCTATGGCGCCTGGCATGACATCTTCAATCTGACGCATGTCGATGCCCCGGCTGATCAGGTCTGCAATATCGTCGGCCCGATTTGCGAAACCGGTGATTTCCTCGGTCATGAGCGGAACCTACCGAAGACGGGCGAGGGCGATGTGCTACTCATCGCCAACGGCGGCGCGTACGGGCACGCCATGAGCTCGCACTACAATCTGCGCGAGCCGGCAGTCGAACTGCTGATCTAGCGCGAGGTTTTATCTAGCGCGGGTGGTGGCGACGTTGGAGCTCAGCTACCGCCTGTTCCAGTTTCAGGCCGCGAGCCCGCAGCAGCAGCAGCAGGTGGAAGAGCAGGTCAGCTGACTCGCCCAGCAGGGCGGCGTCCGGTTCGCCCGCAGCCGCCAGCGCGACCTCCAGACCTTCCTCGCCCACCTTCTGGGCCATTCGGCGCACGCCCTCGTTGAACAGCCGCGCGGTGTAGCTGCCTTCCGGTGCTTCCGAGATGCGGCTGGCGATGATCCTCTGCAGTTCGCTGAGGAAGGCGATCTGCTCCAGCTCGCTTTGGGCATCGTCACCGAAGCAGGTGCGCATACCGGTGTGGCAGGTCGGACCCGCGGGAAGTGCGCTGATGAGCAGGCTGTCCCGATCGCAATCGGTGCGAACATCCACCAGCGAGAGCGTGTTGCCGGAGGTTTCGCCTTTTTCCCAGAGCTGCTGGCGAGAGCGGCTGAAGAACACCACGCGGCCGCGATCCAAGGTCGTGCGGAGCGCCTCGCGGTTCATGTAAGCCTGCATCAGCACACTGCCGGTGTGGGCGTGTTGCACGATCGCGGGCAGCAGGCCGTCACCGCGGTCCCAGGCCAGTGTCTCGATGTCAGAGTATCGCAAGGTCATGCTCGCACCTGTATGCCTGCTCCACGCAGGTACTGTTTAAGCTCGGGAATGCGGATGTTACCGGAATGAAAGACACTGGCCGCGAGCGCGGCATCGACCCGCGCCTCACGGAAGACGCTGGCAAAGTGTTCCGCAGCGCCGGCGCCGCCTGAGGCGACGAGTGGAACGTGGCAGCGCTCGCGCACCGCACGCA
>CAYFPW010000230.1:0-2578 GCA_964345055.1 uncultured Steroidobacteraceae bacterium
TGGACGCCCTGCAGCTGTTCACCCGCCTCGTGAACATCGGCGACTGCAAGTCGTTGGCCACTCATCCGGCCTCGACAACACACCGCCAGTTATCTGCGGAGGAACTCAAGACCGCTGGTGTCAGCGAAGAAACCGTGCGCTTGTGCGTCGGCATCGAACACATCGACGACCTGAAAGCCGACCTGCAGGCGGCGCTGGCGGCGGTTTAAGCCTCAGAGGCCACAGTGCGCCTGCGGCAGCGCAGGCGCTACAGATCGATCAGTTCGACGTCCGCGGCTGAAATGTCGGTGCCCAGAAAACGGGCACCGACCGTCGTAAAGCGCAGCACACCATCGGTGGCGAGGAAGCGCACCTCGCCCGACGCCGACATCGTGTTCAACAAACCACGCTCCTGCAGCAGTTCACTGACGCAGCGCGCCGTCGTGGCGGCCGAATCCACGATCTGCACAGCGGGGCCGGCCAGTGCCGTGATCACCGGTCGCAATACCGGAAAGTGCGTGCAGCCCAGCACGATGACATCCGGCCGCAGATCGGGCGGTGCAGAGAGCAGCGGCTCGAGATAACGGCGCGCAGCGGCCTCAGCCACTGCGCCATCGACCCAGCCCTCCTCAGCCAACGCGACGAACAGCTGGCAGGCCACGGCCTGTACCTGCGCCTCCGGCCGCAGTGTCAGGATCGACTGCTGGTAGGCACCGCCACGCACCGTGCCCTCCGTAGCCAGCACCGCGATGCGCCCGCTGCGACTGGCGGCCACGGCCGCCCTCGCACCCGGCTCGACCACACCAATCACCGGCAGGCCGTCCAAGCGCGCCTGCAATGCCGGGAGGGCTGTGGCAGAGGCCGTGTTGCAGGCTACCACCAGCGCTTTAATGCCACGCGCGACCAGAGCCTCCGCGGCCTGCTGCGCATAGCGGACTACGGTTTCCGGACTCTTGGTGCCGTACGGCAGTCGCGCCGTATCGCCCAGGTAGATGAAACTCTCGCGCGGCAGCTCGGTCCGCAACGCGCGCAGTACCGTCAGTCCGCCGACACCGGAGTCGAATACCCCAATAGGCGCGGCGGCATTCAGCATCGGCTCAAGACTCCGGCCGCAGATGCGGGAATAGCAGAACGTCGCGTATGGACGGCGCATCCGTCAGGAACATCACCAACCGGTCGATGCCGATGCCCAAACCCGCCGTGGGTGGCATGCCGTATTCCAGCGCGCGGATGTAGTCGGCGTCGTAATGCATCGCCTCGTCATCGCCAGCTTCCTTGCGCGCCACCTGCTGATGGAAGCGCTCGGCCTGATCCTCCGGATCGTTCAGCTCCGAGAACCCATTGGCCAGCTCGCGCCCGGAAATGAAGAACTCGAAGCGATCAGTCAGGAACGGGTCGGCATCATTCGCGCGCGAGAGCGGCGAGACCTCGGCCGGATAGCCGGTGACGAAGGTTGGATCCTGCAGCGTGTGCTCGGCCGTCTTCTCGAAGATCTCGATCTGCAGCTTGCCCGCGCCGTCGCCGGGCTTGAATGGAATGCCGAGCTTCTCGCACCAGGCGCGCAGATAAGGCACATCACGCAAACGCGCAGCATCGATGCCCGGGTTATGCTCGAGCACAAGGTCGGCGACGCTGACGCGCCGGAACGGCACCGCAAGGTCGTACACGCGCCCCTGATAGCTGACCTGTAACCCGCCGGACACCGCTTCGGCCAGCGAGCGCAGCAGACGCTCCAGCAGATCCATCAGATCGCGGAAGTCCCGGAACGCCCAGTACAACTCGAGCATGGTGAACTCGGGATTGTGCTGCGTCGAGAGACCTTCGTTGCGGAAATTGCGGTTGATCTCGTAGACGCGCTCCAGACCACCGACGATCAGACGCTTGAGATACAGCTCCGGCGCGATGCGCAGGAACATCTGCATATCCAACGCATTGTGGTGCGTCACGAAGGGCCGCGCGGCGGCACCGCCGGCCAGCGGCTGCATCATCGGCGTCTCGACTTCGGTGAAATCCAGAGCATCGAGGAAGTCACGCACCAGACGGACGATGCGCGTGCGCTTGCGGAACACCGCACGGCTGTCATCGTTGACGATCAGATCGACATAGCGCTGACGGTAGCGGGTGTCGGTATCGGTCAGGCCATGCCATTTATCCGGCAACGGCCGCAATGACTTGGTGAGCAGACGCAGGCTCTCGACACGCACCGACAGCTCACCGGTGCGCGTGCGAAACAACACGCCCTCCGCGCCGAGAATGTCGCCGACATCCCAGCCCTTGAAGGCCTCATAGCTCTCGCCTAGCGTGGCGTCCTGCAGGAACAGCTGCACCTGGCCGCTACGGTCGGCAATCTTCGCGAAGCTGGCCTTGCCCATGACGCGCTTGAACATCATGCGTCCACCGACCTGCACCCGCACCGGGTTGGCCTCCAGCCATGCGTTGTCGTGCTCGGCATGTTTGGCCAACACTTCGGCGGCCAGCGCATTGCGCCGGAAGTCATTCGGGAAGGCCACGCCTTCGCGACGGACGGCATGCAGCTTGGCGCGCCGTTCGGTGATCAGCTTGTTTTCTTCCTCGCTCACATCATGTCCTTCTACAGACC
>CAYFPW010000231.1:0-2570 GCA_964345055.1 uncultured Steroidobacteraceae bacterium
AGCGCCAGATGCACATCGCGATTGACGTGATCCTCGTAGCAGCACAGCTCGAAGCTGCCGAACTCAGTCTCGACGGTCTGCGAAGCCACCCGCTCCACCGAACGCTCGGTCTGCAGGCGATAACGGATCAGATCGGCGATGGTGCCGATGCGCAGATTGTGTTGCCGCGCGAATTCCTCGAGCTGCGGACGGCGCGCCATCGTGCCGTCCTCGTTCATGATCTCGACGATCACCGACGACGCCTCGAAACCCGCCAGCCGCGCCAGATCACAACCGGCCTCAGTATGGCCGGCCCGAGTCAGCACGCCGCCGGGCTGTGCCATCACTGGAAAAACATGACCGGGCTGACGGAGATCCTCCGGACGCGCATTGGCACGCACCGCCGCCTGCACGGTGTGCGCACGGTCATAGGCGGAAATGCCAGTGGTGATGCCCTCAGCGGCCTCGATTGACAAGGTGAAGTTGGTGCGCTGCTCGCGATCGGTATCGCTGACCATCAGTGGCAGACGCAACTGCGCGCAACGCTCGCGTGTCAGCGTCAGACAGATCAGGCCACGGCCGTAGCGCGCCATGAAATTGATGTCCTCGGGGCGCACCTTTTCGGCCGCCATCACGAGATCACCTTCGTTCTCACGGTCTTCATCATCCATGATGATGACCATGCGGCCGGCGCTCAGTTCGTCGAGGATTTCCTGGGTCGTGTTCATCACTTGCTTTCAGTCCATCGCCGGCATCAGGCGTTCTGCGTAGCGTGCCATAAGATCCACCTCGATATTGGCCCGCGCGCCCGGCGCCAATGCGCCCAGCGTGGTAACCGCCTGAGTGTGGGGAATGAGATTCACGTCGAACTGCGCGCCTGCGACTGCATTAACCGTCAGGCTCACGCCATCGAGAGTCACCGAACCCTTGCGCGCAATGTAGCGGGCGAGCGGAGCCGGCACACGCCACTGCATCCGCATCGAGCCGGCATCCTGGGTGCATGCGAGGAGTTCCGCCACGCCATCGACATGACCGCTGACCAGGTGACCGCCCAGCGCGTCGCCCATGCGCAATGCCGGCTCGAGATTGACGCGCAGACCGACCTGCCAGCCACCGGACGTCGTGATAGCCAGCGTCTCACGTGAAACTTCGGCTGCGAACACCCCAGACTGGAGATCGATCACAGTGAGACAGATGCCGGCGACGGCAATGCTGTCGCCGAGCACACAGCGAGTCAGATCCATCCGCGGGCAACGGATGGCCACCCGACGCTCCCCGGCCTTGCCGGAATCGATCGCATGAATGAAGCCCACATCCTGAATAATCCCGGTGAACATGGGCTCAGCCTTCCTTGGGCAGCACCGCTGCCGTGATTCGCAAATCATCTTCGATCGGGTGCGCGTCGAGGAAACGCAGCCGCAATCGCTGCTCGAGCGACTGCAGCACTGGCAGATCAGCCAGCCCGCGCGCATCCGATCCAAGCAGGCATGGCGCGAGATACACGATCAATTCATCCACAAGATCCTCGGTCAGCAGCGCGCCGGCCAGCGTCGCGCCGGCCTCGACCCAGACCTCATTGGCATGCAGCGCGGCGAGCCGCTGCAACATCGGACGCAGTGGCACGCGTGATCCATCCGCCGCGGGCAGTATCTCCACGCGCGCTCCTGCCGCCTCCAGCGCGGCACGTCGCTGCGAATGATCCTCGATGCCAAAGACCAGTGATGGCCCATCCCGGCCAAAGATGCGCGCCGCGGGCGGACAGCGCAGGTGGCTATCGAGCACCACACGCAATGGCTGACGGCTCGCACCCTCGACACGGACATTCATCGCCGGATCATCACCGAGCACAGTACCGACCCCCGTCAGCACTACGGAGCTGCGGGCGCGATAGCGCTGCGCATCCTGTCGTGCTGCAGGCCCGGTGATCCACCGACTGGCGCCATTGGCCAGCGCACTGCGTCCATCGAGACTGACGCCCATTTTCACACGCACGAACGGCAGACCACGCTCATGCCGCTTGAAGAAGCCCGGATTGAGCGCGCGCGCCTCGCCCGCGAGCAAGCCACCCTGCACCACGACACCGGCCGCTCTGAGCTGCTCGGCGCCACCGCATTTGGACGGATTGGGATCCTCTGTTGCATAAACCACGCGTGCCACGCGCGCTGCCAGCAAGGCTTCAGTACACGGGGCACGACGGCCCTGTGCCGCACAGGGCTCGAGCGTCACATACGCAGTGGCTCCAGCAGCAGCATCGCCCGCTGCCTGCAGAGCCCGCGGCTCGGCATGCGACTCACCCGCCCGCTCATGCCAGGCCTCACCCACCACGCGCCCATCGCGCACCACAACGCAGCCCACGCGCGGATTCGGGTCCGTCGTATCCATGCCGCGCGCCGCCAGGCGCAGCGCGCGTGCCATGAATTCGCGATCCGAATTGCTGAAGGCACTCATGGCTTCTTTTTTTCCGGTGCCGTGCGAGATGCTGCGCCTTCTCCCGGCAGCAGGGACAACTGCTCACGAGTGGCATCACGCGGCCGTAGCTGACCACGCAGATCTTCCACGGCCTCCTGAAAGGCCTCCACATCCTGGAAGTG
>CAYFPW010000232.1:0-2558 GCA_964345055.1 uncultured Steroidobacteraceae bacterium
CAAGGACAACAGGGCCAACAAGGCCAGCAGGGGCAGCAAGGCCAAGCTGGTGCCGGGGGCGCACAGGCTGGCGCCATGCGAGAGGGTCAGGGTCGCCTGGACGATCGCTCGACAGTTACCAGCGTTCTGCAGGGTGCGAACACCACGGCGCGGCAGATTGGTGCTCTCGCGCCAATGCTTCGTGGTCAGGGCGTCGACCCCCTGATCGTCAACGGCATCGGGGATCTGGCGCGGCAACTGCAAGCCGGTGCGCCCGGAGCCCGCGATGAGCAGCTCAACCGCCAGTTACAGACTACGCTCACCCTGCTCGAGCAGCTCGAACAGAAACTCTCGCGTGCGGCGCCCGGCAATGGCCGTGCTGCAGTGCGCGGGGCGGCGACCGAGCCGCTTAATGATGAGAACCGTGACGCCGTTGCGGAGTACTATCGCGAGCTCAGCAAGAAATAAGACTCGGTCTGGACCGGGTGCAGGGGCGTCAATGTTACGAAGACCATTCTTCGGCGCGGTGTTTACGGCCTTGTGCGCAGCATTGGGTGCTGCACATCTTCAGGCGGCTGTTCCATCCGGATCTGGAAACGACGCGCCCCTGGCCGTGTCGGCATCGTCCGAGGCGTGGAATCTTGGTGATTTGTATGCCAGTGACTTGGCATGGGCTGCCGAATTCCAGCGCGTCCAGACGGCTGCGGTGGCTTTGAAGTCCTGGCAAGGCAAACTCAAGAGCGGCACCGCCGACACCCTTTTCCAAGCCCTTGATGCCATCAGTCAGGTGCGTAAGGAAGCAGCGCGTCTCCACACCTATGCCGGCCTGCGCTCGGATCTGGATCTGCGCGTGGCCAGTGAGCGTGAGCGGGTGCAGCAGGTCCAGGCGCTCAGCACGCTGCTGGAGGAGAACACGGCGTGGCTGGCACCCGAGATCCTCTCGCTGGGCGCGCCGCGGGTGCGGGCTGCGCTGGCGCGTCATGTAGAGTTGAAGCGAAGGTTCGGATTTTTCCTCGAAAACACGCTGCGGGCCGCGCCTCACACGCTGGGCAGCGAAGCCGAGAGTGTTCTCGCTGCGGCAGGCACGGTATTGCAGCAGCCTGAGGCGCTGCACTCCGAGTTCAGTAATGCGGAGTTGCCTTTCCCACAGATCACCCTGCATGACGGACAGTCACTGCAACTCAGTGCCGCCAGTTACGAGAAGCACCGGCAGGATGCGAATCGCGCTGATCGCAAGCTGGTATTCGACAGTTTCTGGGGAAGCTGGCAGAAATTCTCCGGCACGCTCGGTTCGATGCTAGCTACGCAGGTCATGGGCAATGTGTTCAATGCACGCGTGCGACATTTCGCCACGGCGCTCGATGCGGCGCAGTTCCCGGACAACATGCCATCGGCGGTTTATCGGCGACTGGTGACGGAAACCAACGCCGCGCTGCCAACGCTCCACCGCTACCTGCGCTTGCGCAAGCGCGTGCTCGGCATCGAGGACGATCTGCGCTACTTCGACAACTATCCGTCACTGTTCCCGCCGCCCGCAGGCCAGTCATACAGCGTTGCCGACGCGGAGCGTCTGTCGCTGGCTGCACTGCAGCCACTGGGCAATGAGTACCTTGATCTGCTGCGCGGTGGCTTGGCTGGGCGCTGGATGAGCGTCTACCCCGGTGAGGGCAAGAAGTCGGGCGCCTACATGAACGGCTCTGCATACGATGTGCACCCGTATCTGCTACTCAACCACAACAACGATTTCCGCTCGGTCTCGACCTTCGCACACGAGTGGGGTCACGCGGTGCACACGCTGCTGGCCAATCGTGCGCAGCCCTACGAGCTGGCCGACTACTCAACTTTCATCGCCGAGTCCGCTTCGATCGGAAATGAAATGCTGCTGTCCGATTACATGATCGCCCATGCCCAGACGTCGGCCGAGAAGCTGTATTTCTTGGGCGAGGCGCTGGAGAGCATCCGCACCACATTCTTCCGTCAAGTGATGTTCGCGGAGTTCGAGCTCGCACTGCACGAGGAAGTGGAGCACGATCGGCCACTGTCCGGAGCGCGCATGACGGACATGTATTGTTCGCTCCTGCGCCGCTATTACGGCGAGGCCGAAGGCGTCATGAAGATCGACCCGGCTTACTGTGTCGAGTGGGCCTATGTGCCGCACTTCTACTACAACTTTTACATCTACCAGTACGCCACATCGATGGCCGGAGCTGCCTACCTCACCGACCAGATCGGTCAGGGAGGCGCTGCGGCGCGTGAGCGGTATCTGGGCATGCTGCGCGCCGGCGGGTCGGACTATCCTTACGCCATCTACCGCAAGGCGGGATTGGACATGACTGAAGCGACAGCTTATCGGGCGCTGGTCACGCGCATGAATCGCTTGATGGATGAGATCGAGAAGATCGAACAACACCAGGAGAGAAACTGATGGTTTGGGTGCAATTGGTAACAGTTCTTGCAGTGATCCAGTACGCCGGCTTTGGCTTTCTCGTCGGCGCGGCCCGCGCCCGGCATGGTGTTCACGCCCCGGCGACCAGCGGTCACGAGATCTTTGATCGCTATTTCCGTGTGCACATGAACAC
>CAYFPW010000233.1:0-2545 GCA_964345055.1 uncultured Steroidobacteraceae bacterium
TGTGGGAAGAGCGTGTGGAGCTGCAGGCCGCGAAGATCGGCACCTTCGGTGAGCGTGCCGAAGACGTGTTCTACATCACCGATCGCGCGCTGCAACCACTGGATGAGGCCGCCGCCGAGCGGCTGCGCAACCGTCTGGCTGAGACGCTGGGCGCTCCGCGTGCCGCGGCGTGATGAAGCACGTTTCACTGCATCGCCCGGTCCCGCATGAATCCTGACCTGCAGCGCCTGCAAGCCTATCCTTTCGAGCGTTTGGCAACGCTGCTCAAGGGCAGCACGCCACCCGCTTCACTGGCGCACATCAGCATGTCGATCGGCGAGCCGCGCCACGCACCGCCGCGGCTGGTGCTCGATGCGCTGGCCGCAAGCCTTCACGAGCTGGGCACCTATCCGGCCACCAAGGGTCTGCCTGTGCTGCGCGAAGCCATCGCCGCAATGCTGGCACGCCGCTGCCTCCCCGCCGGGGCCAGCGTCGATCCGGACAGCATGGTGCTGCCAGTCAATGGCACGCGCGAGGCGCTATTTTCGTTCGTCCAGGCATGCGTCACACGCAAACCCGGCGCGCTGGTGGCCATGCCCAATCCCGGCTATCAGATTTATGAGGGTGCTGCGTTGCTGGCTGGCGCCGACCCTTATTACCTCAACACCACTGCTGCAACGCGCTTCCTGCCGGATCTGGACGCGGTGCCGCCGGCGATCTGGGATCGTGTGCAGCTACTTTTCCTGTGCTCGCCGGGCAACCCCACGGGCGCGGTGATGTCTCTGGACTACCTGCGACACGCCTTGCACCTGGCGGAGAAGCATGACTTCCTGATCGCCGGTGACGAGTGTTACGCGGAACTGTATCTGGACGAGTCACGCCCGCCGCCCAGCCTGCTGCGCGCCGCCTGGGAAACGGGACGGCAGCGCTTCGAGCGCTGCGTCGTATTCCACAGTCTTTCCAAGCGTTCCAGTGTGCCGGGTCTGCGCTCAGGCTTCGTGGCCGGTGATCCGGCATTGCTCCGTCCCTACCTGCA
This sequence comes from uncultured Steroidobacteraceae bacterium, assembly GCA_964345055.1. Classification (GTDB taxonomy): domain Bacteria; phylum Pseudomonadota; class Gammaproteobacteria; order Steroidobacterales; family Steroidobacteraceae; genus FEN-1191. Next base: position 1,016 of record CAYFPW010000233.1, read on the forward strand.
ATACCGCACCTACCACGGCTGCGCGATGCCGGTGCCCACGCAACTGGCCAGTGCCGTGGCGTGGCAGGACGATGCACACGTCGCCGCAAGCCGTGCGCTCTATCAGGAAAAATTCGCCCGCGTGCTGCCGATCCTGCAGCCGGTGATGAATGTCCCGCAACCGGACGGCGCCTTCTATCTCTGGGCCGACGTGGGCGGTGATGACACCGCCTTCACGCGCCGCCTGCACGAGGCACAGAATCTCACCATCCTGCCCGGCTCGTTCATGGCACGTCAGCATGACGGCCTCAACCCCGGTAACGGACGCGTGCGCATCTCGCTGGTGGCCGGCGTCGATGAATGTGTCGCGGCCGCCGATCGTATTCGCCAATTCATTTCAGGAACGTGATCCCAGCATGAACACCGCCGAGCTACAGCAGACCATCGAGGCCGCTTTCGAGGAACGCGCGCAGATCAGTCCGGGCAAAGTCCCCGCCAAGATCGCCGAAGCGATCGAGACCAGTATCGGGCTGCTGGACAGCGGCACGCTGCGCGTGGCCGAAAAACATGCCGGTGAATGGGTCGTGAATCAGTGGCTAAAGAAGGCCGTGCTGCTGTATTTCCGCACTCATGACAATGTGGTGCTGGATGCCGGCTACACACGCTTCTACGACAAAGTGCCGCTGAAGTACGAGAACACCAACGCAGCGGAGTTCGCCGCAGGAGGTGTGCGCGTAGTCCCCAATGCCGTGGTACGTCGCGGCTCCTTCGTGGCACCGAACGCGATCCTGATGCCCTCCTACGTCAATATCGGTGCGTACGTCGGGGAAGGCACCATGGTGGACACCTGGGCTACGGTCGGCTCCTGCGCGCAGGTGGGCAAGAACGTACATCTGTCCGGCGGAGTGGGTCTTGGCGGCGTGCTCGAACCGCTGCAGGCCAATCCGACCATCATCGAAGACAACTGTTTCATTGGCGCACGCTCGGAGATCGTCGAAGGCGTAATCGTCGGTGAAGGTTCAGTCATCTCAATGGGCGTCTACATTGGCCAGAGCACCCGTATCTATGACCGCACCACCGGCGAAATCCTGCAGGGCCGTGTGCCACCAGGCTCAGTGGTGGTGTCGGGCACGCTGCCATCGAAGGACGGCACGCACAGCCTGTACGCGGCCATCATCGTCAAACGCGTGGATGCGCAGACGCGCGCCAAGACATCGCTGAATGAACTGTTAAGAATGACCGATTGAGCGCTCGAGACGCTCAACTTTATTAATCCGTCCTGGGTGCGGGGACGGCGCTCCGCTGCGCCGTGATCGGCCCCATTGCTGACAGGAAGACCAGACACACCAATCCGATGATCGAATCCGCCAGCAGCGTCAGCGGGTAGCCATAACGGTCCACCGCCCAGCCCTGCCACCTGGCCGAATAGGCGATGCCGAGATTCAGCAAGGCCATGTAGGCCGTGAACTGGGTGGCTGCGACGCGCGGATTGGAGACATCCATGTACAGCGCTGCACGCGCGCCGTACATCAGACCATTGGCGAAGGAATA
>CAYFPW010000234.1:0-2530 GCA_964345055.1 uncultured Steroidobacteraceae bacterium
GATGCCTACCTGTTCGTGGTCCTGAGCTGGTTCGGTGCGCTGAAGATGAACATGGGCGACTACGCCAACCTCAAGGCCTTTTTCGTGCGCGCCCTGGCGCGGCCGGCAGTGCAGAAGGCCCTCACCGACGAGGGTCGCCTCGACGCAGCCAAGCAGCTCGCTGCAGCCTGAGCGAGTGATACGCCGCGGCCGCTGTCAGCGCGGCCGCGGTGGTTTCTTGAGACTACGCGTCGTGGGGGCGGCGTCGAGCGGATTCTCGGGCCAGTGATGACGCGGATAGCGACCGCGCATGTCTTTTCGCACCTCGGCATAGCTGCTGCGCCAGAAGCCGGCGAGATCTCGGGTGATCTGCACCGGCCGCTGCGCCGGTGACAGCAGCTTGAAGGTGATTGGCACCGCCCCAGCACCGATACGCGGCGTTTCGGCCAGTCCAAAGACTTCATGCAGCCGAACCGAGATGCAGGGTGCGCTGTCATCCTCGTAATCAATGCGAATGTTCGAGCCGCTGGGTACGCGCTGCTCACGCGGTGCCAGCGTATTGAGCTGCTGACGCTGAGCATGCGTCAAACGCGCCAGCAGTGCGTCGGCCAACGGCACACGCGACAGATGATCGCGGCGATTACACCCTTCAAGCCAAGGCGCCAGCCACTCATCAACCGTACGCAGCAGTGATGCATCGTCGCTGGCAGGCCAGTCCCCCGTGTCGCTGCGCTCCAATCTGCGCACGAATTCCATGCGCGCCTGGAGACTTCGAGTGTCGCGATCCCACGGCAGCGCATCGAGTCCAATCTGACGAACGCCCTCTAGCATTGCAGCCGTACGCGCTTCCGCTGGGGCATCGACGAGCGCAGATTCGTCGATCAGGAGCGCACCGAGCCAGCGTGCGCGCCGCGCAACGACGACACCCGCACGCGCGTCCCAGCGCACCTCATCACGCGTCTTGATGCGTGCGGCACATTCGCGCAGCAACTGCGCACGTTCCACTGGTGCTGCGAGCTGGATGCGGGCCTCGCGATCCTGATCATCCAGTGCCGCGACCACGATGAACTCGCTGCGCGCCAGTCCTGTCGCGTCACGGAATAGCGCACCGCGGCCACCACTGAGCAGGTAGCGACCCTCGCTGCCAGCGCGACGCTGACCGATGCGATCCGGGAATGCAGCCAGCAAAATCTCTCCCGCCGTGATCTCATCACCACTGACGTCGGCGACACTATTTTTCGCACTCGCATTGACTCTCACGCGCGCGTTGCCAGTGGCAGCGACCTGCGCATGGAGTCGCTCCGCCGTCTGCTTGACACGCAAGAGCGCTGCGCGATCCACATCCGGTGCGCCGCCGCGCTTCAGAACCTCGAGACGCGTGCGCAGGTCCGGATCGCGCGCACCGGCGGCCGCACGCAGCAGATCGCGCTCGCTGAGCAGTGCTGCGATCTGCGCGGCGAGTGATTCGGCACCGCTCCCAGCAGCGCGCAACAACAGATGCGCCAGTCGTGGATGCAGCGGCAGCTGCGCCATCGCTCGACCACTGGCCGTGATCTGATCACGCGCGTCCAGTGCCTCGAGTTCGCGCAGCAGTTCGATAGCCTGCTGTTGCATCGGCACCGGCGGGATGTCCAGCCAGCGCAGGCGTCCGGCATCGCGTGCACCCCACTGCGCCAGTTCAAGCATCAGCGGCGCGAGATCGGCTTCCAGGATTTCGGCCGGTGTGTGTGCAGCCAACGTGGCATGTGCGCCCTCGCTCCAGGTGCGATAGCAAACACCGGGTGCCGTGCGTCCTGCGCGACCGGCACGCTGTGCCGCCGAAGCACGCGAGATACGTAGCAGTTCCAATCGGCTCATGCCAGTGCCCGGATCGAACAGCGAGCGCCGCGCGAGACCGGTGTCCACCACGACCGTGATGCCGGGAATCGTGACGCTGGTTTCAGCGATATTGGTGGCGAGCACGATGCGGCGGTCGCGTCGCGCAGTATCCTCGAAGACGCGGTCCTGTTCCTCAGCGGTCAATTCGCCGTACAACGGCAACACACACGTCGCGGGTGGCGGATTGTCGGCCAAGGCCTGCTGCACGCGGCGGATTTCTCCGGCGCCGGGGAGGAACATCAGCACATCGCCGTCATTGTCCTCAAGCGCGCGACGCAGCGTCTGCATCCACAGCACTTCAGGGCGCTCGACACCACCAGGCAGCAGTGGCAAGCCACGGCCGGTATAACGGATATCGACAGGAAAACTGCGTCCGGGCACATCCACCACCGGCGCACCCAACAACGCTGCGATGCGTTCGCCATCCAGAGTCGCGGACATCACCAGGATGCGGAAGTCCGCCTCCAGCGTTTCACGCGCATCGAGCACCAGCGCCAGCCCCAGGTCCGCGTTAAGGCTCCGCTCGTGGAATTCGTCGAAGATCACTGCACCGACACCGTCCAGCGCGGGGTCTGTCTGCAGCATGCGCGTCAGCACGCCCTCAGTCACCACCTCAATGCGTGTCGCGCGCGACACGCGCGTATCCAGTCGCATGCGGTAGCCCACGGTCTCG
>CAYFPW010000235.1:0-2519 GCA_964345055.1 uncultured Steroidobacteraceae bacterium
GGAAAATAATGGTACAGATACATCACGCGACGCGATTCGAAAACAATGCTCATCAGCATGAAGGCCGCATAGAGCACAGTGAGACACTCGATCAGCTGCCAGGTCTCCGGTTGTCCACTTGGCCTGCGGCGGAGGAGTCGGTGGCGTAGCGTGAGCAGTAGGGATGCGAACACGGCGATCGTGCCGCTGTACCACGCGAGCTGGTTACCCACGAGCTCCACATAGGCAGTCCGGCCATCAGCCGAGTCCCAGCGATAGTTGATGTTCCGGTCGTGGAAGGGCCAGTGCCAGGGCGGTGAGCCGTTTTCAGTGGGGTCGTTGAGGCGACGGCGCGGAGCGCCCAGATGTTCGTTGCCCAGAGCGCGCAATTCATCCAGGGTGACCGACCACACCAGTGCGGGCGAAAGCGCTCTGCGGCCAGCCGCGTACTGGCGATATTCGAGCGACATACCGCCGAAATCCTGCGTCCCCGAGGGGGTCTGCAGATCGGGCATGCGGTGGCTCACCAGTACATGTGTCAGCATCACCAAAAACACGGTCGCCAACGCAGTGACAAGCGAGGCCGTCGCCGCGACGAGCAGTTGCCGGACACGCTGTGTGATCGGTTCGTCCCGCAGCTGCAGGTCGCGGAGCGCCAGCAACAACGGCATCAGCAGCAGGAACACGGCATTCGCCTTGACAAGGATTGCCAAGGTGCAAAGGCCCGTGAGTGCAGCGCATCGCCCCGGACCTGCCAAAGGCGCGCGTTTCCAACTACGCACGAAAAGCCACACCGCGGCCACCATGAAAGCCATCTGGATGCCTTCCAGATGCACGGCGCGGAAATGGGTGACAAATGCATTTTCGAACAGGAAGAGTCCGGACAGCAGCGTCGCTGGAAGCGCGGTGCCGGTCACTTCCAGCATCAAACCGTAGAACGCCAGAGCTCCCAGAACTGCAAAGAGCGAGGGGATAAGTCGCATGCCAGAGAAGTCGAATTGCGCCGGCAACTCTTCGCCCGTGATCGACTTGCGTAGCGTCAGCACATGCTTGTCGATGCCCTCATTGGCGCCCGACAAAAGTTCGCCGGCTGCGATCAGCAGTAGTCCGAGAGGCGGGTGAGGGGTCAACTGGGCATAGCCCTCCAGATAGCGCTGTGCCGACGTGACGTGATAGTTCTCGTCCCAGAACAGTTGCGCGGGGTCGCCGCGATGCTGCATGAAGCAGAAATAGCCGATCATCGCGACCAGCGCTGCACCCAGCCATTTCAGGTGTGCGGCTCTGGGCATGGGGTGGCTTGGGGTGGCTGTTGGCATGAAGGGTAAGGGCAGTGCATTGTCGCGAAATGGCTGGCTGCAGACCAGTCTGGCATGGCGGTGGCTAGCCGCTGGTCTCTGCGGTAGCATATTGACGAGTCCTGCAACGATCCTGTTGGAGCCGTTATGAAGCTGATCACTGCCGTCATCAAGCCCTTCAAGCTCGACGAGGTGCGAGCCGCGTTGTCTGAGCTTGGCATCTCCGGCATGACCGTAACCGAGGTCAAGGGATTTGGCCGTCAGCGCGGCCACACGGAGCTGTATCGGGGTGCCGAATACGTGGTCGACTTCGTCCCGAAGACGCGCGTCGAGATCGCTGTGCGTAATGATCTGGTGGATCAGGTCATCGAGGCGGTGGTCAAAGCCGGGCGCACGGGTAAGGTCGGCGACGGCAAGATCTTCATCACCAACATCGACCGCGTCGTACGCATTCGTACCGGCGAAATGGACGATTCCGCACTCTGATGGTCTCTAGCCCAGGCAGGGGCTTCTTGGGGGTTTAAATTGACTCGAATTCTCTGGCGCCGTGCGGCACCCGTTGCTTTGTTGGCTTTGACTCTTGGCATCAATGTTCCGGCGTTCGCGCAGCAGGTGCCGAGCGCTGAATCGCCCGCCGACACTGCCTGGTTGCTGACAGCCACCGCACTGGTGCTGTTCATGACGCTGCCGGGTCTGGCGCTGTTCTACGGCGGTCTGGTGCGCACTAAGAACATCCTGTCGATACTCATGCAGTGTTTCGCCATCACCGCGCTGGTTTCGGTGCTCTGGCTCCTGGCCGGTTACAGCCTGGCTTTCAGTGACGGCGGATCCCTGCAGGCACTCAGCGGCGGCCTCGGCAAGGCATTACTGGGCGGTGTTACCCGGAACTCGCTTAACAATACGGTGCCGGAATCCGTCTTCGTGATGTTCCAGCTAACCTTCGCGATCATCACGCCGGCACTCGTGATTGGCGCATTTGCCGAGCGTATCCGCTTCTCGGCGGTCCTCTGGTTCTCAGCGGCCTGGTTGATGCTGGTCTACGTGCCCGTGGCCCACTGGGTGTGGGGCGGCGGCTGGCTGGCAAAGCTCGGCGTGATGGATTTCGCCGGCGGTACCGTTGTGCATGTGAATGCGGGCGCAGCAGCGCTGGTTTGCGCGCTGGTGCTTGGACGTCGTCGCGGCTTTCCGCATGTCTCGATGCCGCCGCACAGTCTGCCGGTCACTGCGGCCGGTGCGGGCATGCTG
>CAYFPW010000236.1:0-2504 GCA_964345055.1 uncultured Steroidobacteraceae bacterium
GCATCTGCCGCGAGATGCGGTTCAGCTTGTTGATGGTCTCGATCATGTGCACCGGAATACGGATGGTGCGCGCCTGGTCGGCGATCGAACGCGTGATCGCCTGACGGATCCACCATGTGGCGTAGGTCGAGAACTTGTAGCCACGGCGATATTCGAACTTATCGACAGCCTTCATCAGGCCGATGTTGCCTTCCTGAATCAGGTCCAGGAACTGCAAGCCGCGGTTGGTGTACTTCTTCGCGATCGAGATCACGAGACGCAGGTTGGCCTCGACCATCTCTTTCTTCGCACGGCGCGCCTTGGCTTCGCCGATGGACACTTCACGGTTGATGTCCTTGATCGCGCCGATGCTGAGATGTAGCCGCTGCTCCATCTCGATCAGCTTCTGCTGTCGGCGCTCGATTTCTTCCTTGACCCGCTGCAGCGAAGCCGACCATTTCTTGCCGGCCTTGATGTGCTTCTGCAGCCAGCGCGGGCTGGTCTCGTTCTTCGGGAAGGTGAGGATGAATTCCTTGCGTGGCATGCCGGCATCACGCACGGTAACGATCATGATTTCCTTCTCGGTCTGGCGCACCTCACCAATGTGGTTGCGCAACTGTGCGGCCAGCGCCTCAAACATGCGCGGCGCGAGCTTGAGCTCCATGAATTGGCCGCTGATCTTCTTGCGCACCTTCAGCGTCTTGGCATCTTCCGGTCCGAGCTTCTCCAGCGCATTGAGCCACTGCTGCAATGACTTGGCGATAGCGCCCATGCGATCGGCAACTTCCTGCGGATCCGGGCCGGTGTCGACGGCGGATTCTTCATCGCCCTCTGCGTCCTCGGCCTCCTCATCGCCGGCGGCCGGTTCGGCGGCTGCGTCGAGATCGATTTTGGTCGGATTCTGCGGCTGCGCGATCACATCGGGTGCGTTCGGGTCAATGAACCCAACCACCAGATCGAGCATGCGACTCTGCCCCGCCTTGACGTTGTCGTAGGTCTTGAGCAAGTGTTCATAGGTCGCCGGATAAAGCGACAGCGACATGCGTACGGTGTCGAGCCCTTCCTCAATGCGCTTGGCGATGCGGATCTCACCCTCGCGGGTGAGCAGTTCCACCGTGCCCATCTCACGCATGTACATGCGCACCGGGTCAGTGGTACGACCTAGCTCGGCATCCAGTGCCGCCAGGGCAGCGGCAGCTTCCTCGATGGCCTCTTCGTCAGCAGGTGTCGCCGGCTCTGCGGCGAGCATCGACTCGGTGTCCGGTGCCTTTTCGTAGACCGGAATGCCCATGTCGTTGATGGTGTTGACGATGTCCTCGATCTGCTCCGGATCGACGAACTCAGACGGCAGGTGATCATTTAACTGCGAGTAGGTCAGGTAGCCCTGTTCCTTGCCACGCGCAATCAGCTGCTTGAGCTGCGACTGCGGGTCCTCGGACACTCCGGCGGAGCGTGGCAGCGGCATTGCGGCGGCGGGTGCGCCTTTGCGTGCGGCGCTATCGGCAACGCTCGGCGGAGCCGCTGGCACCACCGGCTTTTTGCTGGCACTGACGGGTTTTGCAGCGGCTGCAGCAGTTTTCGTGGCTGCGGCACTCTTGGCTGACGGGACAGGCTTGGGCGCCGGTGCGGACTTCGCGGCGACGGGACGCTTCGTCTCGACGGCCGCGGCCTTGGAGCGGGTCACCGGCTTGGGTGTGCTGGCAGCACTCTTGCCATGCACTTTCTTGCCATGGGGCTTTTTGCTGAGGGCTTTCTTGGCCGGAGCGGCCGGGCGCTTCACGGCGGCGGATTTCGCCGCCTGCACTGGCCGAGCGGGATGCTTGCGTGCAGCGGGTTTGCTGGACTTGCTGACTGGCTTGCGGGTCTTGCTGGTCATCGTGCGTCTTGCCTCAATTAAGCAGCGCTCGCCCAATCCATGACAAGCCACCGCACAAGTCGTTCAAAAAGGTACGGCTTGGCGGCTCGGGCGCGCGCGGAAAAGTTTGTAAGTATAACCAAATTTTCCCGGTTTCGCCGGGTTGCCGGCGGGGAGTGGACCGGCTGGGAGGGAGTCCATCGGCCGGGGCTGCTGCGATCTATGGTGCGCTGCAGCGAGGCTTCGGTCAGCGTGGCGTGGCGGCCCCGCCCAAAGAGCGGATGAGCGTCTGGAATTCGGCCCGTTCCTCGGCATCCAGGCTCCCGCTCCGGTCCTTTTCGATCAGCTGGTCAAGGCGCTGACGTCGACGCTCGCGTCCGGTCAGGCTCGCCAGCGCCTCGGCCAGTTCGCGGCTGGCCGCCTCCGCGTCGGGCACGTGCAGCTCGGTGCTGGCCAGTTCGAAAAGCCGTGGCCCCTCGGGGCGTTGCGACCACCGCTCCAGCAGCGCTGCGCTGCTGGCCGTCGGCTGGGAGCGAATCTGCATCAGCAACTCGTGCAGCACGGGCACGCCGGCAGTCGGTGCGTCGGAGAGTGCGGCGAGCTGCTCGGGGGGCATGTCGTGTGCGATCGCGGGGTAGTGCAGCAGCAGCTGGATGGCCTGCGTGACCAC
>CAYFPW010000237.1:0-2491 GCA_964345055.1 uncultured Steroidobacteraceae bacterium
GGCGAGGAATCACTGCACGAGCAGACCTACGCGCAGTTCAACAATGTCGAAGCCTGGTGGCTGACCTCGTCGATTCTCGCCCTGCTCGGAATCATCCCAGGTATGCCGCACCTCGCATTCCTTGTGCTGGCCACTGTGACCGCCGGTGCGGCATGGATGCTCGGCAAACGACGCCAGATGACTAAGGCGGCCGAAAAGAAAACTGAAGAAGCTGCCGCTGCGCCGCGTGAGCTCTCCTGGTCTGATGTGCAGCAGGCCGACGCCATCGGTCTGGAAGTTGGATACGCGCTCGTCGCGTTGATCGACGCCCAGCAGGGCGGTTCGCTGGTCACTCGCATCCGTGGCATTCGCAAGAAACTGACTTACGAACTGGGATTCCTGATCCCACAGGTGCATATCCGTGACAACCTCGATCTACGGCCCGAGGCCTACCAGATCATGGTCAACGGCGTGGTGATCGGACGCGGTGAAGTCAAGCCCACCCGTGAACTGGCGATCCACTCCGGCGTCGTTCACGGCGAGCTGCAGGGTATCCGCACGAAAGATCCGACCTTTGGTCTCGATGCCGTCTGGATTGATCCCGCACAGCGTGACTATGCGCGATCCCTCGGCTACACCGTTGTGGATGCGAGTACGACGATTGCGACTCACCTCAACAAGATCCTGCAGGAGAACTGCAACCTGCTGCTGGGCCATGATGAAACGCAACAGCTGATCGATAAGCTGGCGTCCGCCGCGCCCAAGCTCGTCGACGAACTGATCCCCAAGAAGCTATCCATTGGTGCGCTGACTCAGGTCCTGCAGAATCTGCTGTCCGAAGGCGTGTCGATCCGCGATCTGCGCGGTGTTCTCCTGGCTCTGGCCCCCGTAGCAGAGAAAGTACAGGACATCGACGAGTTGACGGGTGTCGCACGCGTCGCGCTGGGTCGCATGATCGTTCAGCAATATGCCCAGCACGGTGAAGAGCTTGGCGTCATGACGTTGGCGCCCGAGCTCGAGCAGGTGCTGTATGCCACCGTGCGCCGCGGACAGGGCGGTAATATTCCGGTGGAACCGGAGCTCGCCGAGGGACTTCTGCGCTCGGTCAGCAAGGCCTCGCAGGACGAGATGAATCTGGATCGGCCGGCGGTACTTGTGACATCGCCGACGCTGCGACCATGGCTGTCGCGAATTCTTCGTCCGCGCATCCCAGGGCTATCGGTTCTGTCCTATGCCGAGCTGCCTGAGGATACCAACCTGCGGGTGAACACAAGCATCACAGTGCAGGCGCGGCCCAGTGCCGTGGCCGCATAGCGAGGAGCTCTCATGCGTATCGAACGGGTCGTGGGTGGTACTTTCAACGAGGCAAGCGAGCGCTCGCGCGAGCTGTTCGGTCCTGGCGTCATGTTGATTTCCTCTGCGCGTGTCGGCGATGTGCATGAACTGCTGGTCTGCACCGAGACGTCGGAAAGCGATGAGAGTGATCGGATTGGCCAGATGGATCGGAGCGGCAAGTTCGCTGCAACTCTGCAGGCCGAGCTGTCTTTGAATCGCACTTCAGACCGATCGATTCCGCGGGTGGTGCCAACTGTCATGCCGACGCAGGCTGCAGCTGCCAAAGCCGCTGCCGACCCCCTTGGCAAGGATCAGGGCGCCGCGCTCGTCAACGTAATCCGCCGCGAGCTGCATGCCCTGGAAACCCGGCTCGCTGGCAACAGCAGCACCGCCAGAGGTCTGAGCCAAAAGATGGCCTTGCTGGAGCAGGGCCTGACCGCCGAATATGCGACGCGCCTGCTCGAGCATGGTCTCGACAGCGCTGAAGTCAGCCAGCGACTGCTCGATGATCTTGCCCCCCGCATGGCTTCCGACACCCTGGGTCGTCGTCCGCTGTTGCTGGTTGGACCGACTGCTGGTGGTAAGACCACCGTTGCCATGCAGGCGACGCACTTCATTGCGGCCGCTCGCGGGGTATCGCCGATCGTCAGCGCTGTGCGCGACCAGCGCCCCGGCGCGCGCGAAAAGTTCTTTGCGACCGCCGACGCCGCGAAGACAATCTCCAGCTGGGGAGGCGTCGCCGATGAATCGCTGGTCATCGACGGCGGTGCCTACTCGATCGAAGAACTTCAGAGTGCCCGCGGGCAGTTTGCGGACGTTGATCTTTGCCTGTGTACTCCGTCCTACCTGAATCGTGCAGCGGCCACGCGCTGGCTCGACTGCGGAATTCCATTCAGCGGTGTGATCATCACGCACTGGTCCGAGGCGGAGGTGCCGCTTGGATTGCTGGCAGCGCTCGCTGAACGGCAGGTGCCATTGCTCGGTCTGTCGGCGTCTGCCGATCCATCCCAGCCGATTATGGCTGCGGATCCGGCCAGCATTGGCGCTGCGGTCCACCGTGTCATGGAACTGGTTCTGGCAACCGATATCCCAGGAAACGATTGATGGACTCCGCGCAGAGCAGAACACGTCTGATCGCGTTCTCCAGTGGCAAGGGAGGCGTTGGCAAGACGTTCCT